>NZ_LEKG01000134.1:0-21656 GCF_001029515.1 Micromonospora sp. RV43
GGGGTACCCCGCCCCGCCGATCCCCCGCTCACCTCCGGGGACGGGAACCCGCTGCACCGCTGGGGACTGGTGCTGGGAGCCGTGCTGCTGGCCGTGGTGACGGGTGTGGGCACCGCGCTGGCGATCACCAGTGGTCGCGACGAGACGCCGCAGGCGGGCAGTTCCACCGAGGCCGTCGCCCGCCCCTGGGACCGCCCGCCCGGGCCGGGCGTGCCGCCTCCGCCGTTCCCCTGCGTCCGGCCCGACGTGGCCGGCACGCCGGTCCGCAAGGGGCCGCCACCGGACGACCCGCCGGTGACCGTTCCGACCGGCTGGGTCTGGCCCGCCGACACCGGCGGCTTCCGCATCGCCCTGCCCGCCGGCTGGCTGCAACTGCGCTCCGGCGACACCACCTGCTTCCAGGACCCGGAGACGCGGCGCATCCTGGGCGTCGAGCCGTACCCGGGCGGTGATCCGGTGGGCCGGCTGAAGTCGTCCGAGCGGGATCTGACCTCGGCCGGCCGGCTGCCGCATTACCAGAAGGTCCGGCTGGAGTCCGACGGTCCCGGCGCGGCGTGGGAGTGCCGCTGGACCGCGCCCTACGGGGAACGGATGCGCGCGTTGCGTGTCCTGCCCGGCGAACGGGCCGGCTGGACGCTCGGCTGGACCACCTCCGACGCCGACTGGCCCGCCGCCTCGAAACAGTTCGCCGTCATCCGCGCGAGCCTCGGCACGGTCCGGCCCACCCGTACCGCGGGCTGATGCGGCGGCCGCGGCGCGCCTTCCCCAGTGGACCGTCCGGCTGATGCCCCGCTGTCACACGGGCTGACTACAGTGGCGTAGTTTTCTGGATCAAGATCTTCGGGAAGGGCGAGCCGAGATGATGGGACCGTCCCACGCGCTCTCGGGCGCGGCGGCGTGGCTGACCGGCTCCTGGGCGATGGCCCAGTTCGCGGACTACCACCAGACACCGCTGGCCCTGGCGGTGGGCACCGCGGTCTGCGCCGGTGGGGCGCTCTTCCCCGACCTCGACCTGTCCGGGAAGGTCACCCGCAACCAGGGCGGCGCCACCGTGGCCCGCACGTTCGGTGTGGTCAGCCTCTTCGTCGCCGAGGTGATGGAGAAGATCTCGCTCGGCGTCTACTACGCCACCAAGCTCAGCAAGGATCCCCGCCGCAACAACGGGCACCGCACGCTGACCCACACCATCCCGTTCACCGTGCTCGTCGGCTGGGGCACCACCGCGCTCTGCGCCCACTACGGCAAGTGGGCGGTGGTCGGCATCCTCTTCTTCATGATCGGCCTGGCGCTGCGCGGGCTGTTCGACCAGTGGGCCGAGCGCGCCGGCTGGGTGGTGGTCACGCTGGTGTCCGCCGCCGCGGCCTGGTTCACGTTCGCCAACCTGCCCGGCGACCGGGGCTATCCGATGATCGGGCTCGCCGTCGGCGTGGGCTGTTTCGTGCACATCCTCGGCGACATGATCACCCGGGCCGGGGTGCCGATCCTGTGGCCCATCCCGATCAAACGCCGGATGTGGACGATGATCGGCCTGCCCAACAAGATCGCCCTGCGTACCGGCAGCAAGGCCGAGACGGTGGTGCTGCGCACCGCGATGACGATCCTGGCCGTGCTGGCCGCGGTGGGGCTGGTCGCCCCGTCGGTGCTGCAGCGCTTCGACATCCAGGTGTAGGTCAGCCCGCCTCGGCGCGTACCGGGCGGGCGGTGGCCGTCCGGCGCCGGATCAGGCGGGCGGTCCAGCCCACGCCGCGGGCGGTGAGCGCGTACGCCGCCGTCGGCGGGAGGACCAGCAGTGCGGCGATCCCGGCCACCAGCGGCACCCGGGCGCCGGGCACGTCCGTGGCGACCGCCACCGCGGCTGCGTACCCGGCGGCCAGCACGACCGCGACGAGCCCGGCGAACGCGAGCGCCGGACCGGTCCGCCGCCGACCCGCTGCCGCACCGAGAGCGACGGCCGGCGCGAACAGCAGCGGCAGCGCGGCCACGCCGAGCAGCGCCGCGATCAGCACCAGCAGCGGCCCGGCCAGCGGGCCACCCGGGTCGGCGCCGGTGACCAGCGCGTACGCCAGCAGGCCGAGGTAACCGGCGACCGCCTTCGCGACGACGACGAGCCAGGCCGCCGTGGCTCCCGCGAGATGACGAGCGACAGTGGTGCCCACGTTGTCCCCTCCCCCGTGCGGACGGCGCCACGACCGTCCCATGGGAACGGTAGCGCCCGGGGTGGCAGCAGGAAGGGGCCACCCAGCATCACTCTGGGTAGGGAAGCAGGCATCGTCGATCGCCCGGGAGGACGATCGACGACGCGCTAATGCGCATTAGTGCCGAGGTCCGCCTACTGTCGCTCGCCCGGTCGACCCTTGTCAAGATCCCCGCCCGAACAGCCGCTGGAGAAAGTCGAGCGCGGCTACTAATGCGCATTACTCCAGGGAGTTCATCGAACGGAAATATTCCGGCCACCCCTTGACAGGACGCCGGGACAGCAGAGAGGCTCCATCCCGACCCGATCGCTAATACGCATTAGCGGAAGTGGAAGGACCGACGTGACCCCTCCCCCCAGGCGTGTCACCCAGCGTGACATCGCGCGAATGGCCGGCGTCAGCCAGGCGACCGTGTCGCTGGTGCTCAACAACCGCACCGACGCCGACGTCCGGATCGCGCCGGAGACACGGGACCGGGTGTTGCAGGTCATCGCCGAGACGGGGTACGCCGCCGACCCGGCCGCCCGCCGCCTCGCCTCCGGGTTCAACCGGATCATCGGCGTCTTCACCTACGAGCCGGCCTTCCCCAGCGGCAGCCGGGACTTCTTCCACCCGTTCCTGCTCGGCATCGAGGAGTACGCCGAACGGGTCGGCTGCGACCTGCTGCTGTTCACCAGCGCCCCGGTGGTGGACGGCCGGCGGCGCATCTTCCACCAGGACAACCGGCTGCGGCTGGCCGACGGATGCATCCTGCTCGGCCGGGAGATCGACGGCGCGGAGCTGCTCCGGCTCAACCGCGACGGGTTCCCCTACGTCGCCGTCGGGCGCCGCGACGACGCCGGCGGGCCGGTGCCCTACGTCGGCGCCGACTACGCCAGCGCGGTCCACCGGCTGGCGGAGCGGGCGCTGGACCTGGGGCACCGGCGTCTGACGTACGTGGGCATGGGCACCGCGGCCGAGTCCTCGCACGACCGGCGCAGCGGTTTCCACGCCGGCGCGGCCGGCGCGGAGAGCGCCCGCCAGATCACCGCGACGGCGGAGACCGCCCGCGCCACCGTGGACGATCTGCGGGCCGACGGCAGCACCGTCGCCTTCGTGGAGGACTTCGCCACCGCTGTGGCACTGGAGTCGGCCGCCCGCCGCAAGGGACTGACGGTGCCCGGTGGCCTGTCCGTCGTGACACTCGGCGACCCGACCGTCCCGGTGCCCACCGACATCACGTTCACCGGGTTCCGCATCCCGCGCGAGGAGATGGGCCGCCAGGCCGTCGAGGTGCTGACCGGCGTCATCGACGGCAGCGCCGGCGGCCTCCAGCAACGGCTCCTGCCCTGCGAACTCGTCGAGGGCGACACCCTCGGCGTCCCTGGATCGGCGGCCGACCGGCGCTGACACGCCCGGCCGCGCAACTGGAAGGAAGCAAGTGGTACTAATGCGTGCGGACGTCCTCGTCGTCGGGGGCGGACTGGGCGGCGTCGCCGCGGCGCTGGCCGCGGCCCGTGCCGGCCGGTCCGTCATCCTGACCGAGGAGTTCGACTGGCTCGGCGGGCAGCTCACCAGCCAGGCGGTCCCGCCGGACGAGCACTCCTGGATCGAGCAGTTCGGCGCCACCGCGAGCTACCGGGAGCTGCGCGACGGCATCCGCGACTACTACCGCCGCCACTACCCGCTGACCGAGCGGTCCCGGGCGTGGACCGACCTGAACCCGGGCGCCGGCTGGGTGAGCCGGCTCTGCCACGAGCCCCGCGTCGCGGTCGCCGTCCTGGAGCAGATGCTCGCGCCGTACCGGGGGTCCGGGCGGCTGACGGTGCTGCAGCCGTACCGGCCGGTCGCGGCCGAGACCGACGGCGACCGGGTCACCGGCGTGACGCTCGCCCACCGGGACCGCGACGAGCGGATCGAGGTGGAGGCGCCGTACGTCCTGGACGCCACCGAGACCGGTGAGCTGCTGCCGCTGACCGGCACCGAGTACGTGACCGGGTTCGAGTCGCAGGCGCAGACCGGTGAGCCGAGCGCGCCCGCCGAGGCACAGCCGCTGAACATGCAGGCGGTGTCCGTCTGCTTCGCGCTGGACCACGTCGACGGCGACCACACCATCGACCGTCCCGCCGGTTACGACTTCTGGCGCGACTACAAGCCGGACTTCTGGGGCGACCGGCTGCTGTCCTGGCGGTCGCCGCACCCGCGCACGCTGGAGATCGTGGAGCGCAGCTTCACGCCGAACCCGGACGACGACCCGCTGGGCGTCAACGCCGACCAGCGGCTCAACCCGGGCGACGGCAACCTGTGGACGTTCCGGCGCATCGCGGCGCGGCGCAACTTCGTCGACGGCGCGTACGGCAGCGACATCACGCTCGTCAACTGGCCGATGATCGACTACTTCGAGGGCCCGGTCATCGACGTGCCGAACGCGTCCTGGCACCTGTCCCAGGCGCGCGAGCTGTCGTACTCCGTCCTGTACTGGCTCCAGACCGAGGCGCCCCGCCCCGACGGCGGCACCGGCTACCCGGGGCTGCGGCTGCGCGGCGACGTGACCGGCAGCCCCGACGGGCTGGCGCAGGCGCCCTACATCCGGGAGTCGCGCCGCATCCGCGCCGAGTACACGGTGGTCGAGCAGGACCTCTCCCTCGCGGTACGCGGCGAGCACGGCGCGGTGAGCTACCCCGACTCGGTCGGCGTCGGCATGTACCGCATCGACCTGCACCCGTCGACCGGCGGCGACAACTACATCGACGTCGGCTCCTGCCCGTTCGAGATCCCGCTCGGCGCGCTCATCCCGCAGCGGATGGAGAACCTGCTGCCGGCCGGCAAGAACATCGGCACCACGCACGTCACCAACGGCAGCTACCGACTGCACCCGGTCGAGTGGAACGTCGGTGAGGTCGCCGGCCTGCTGGCCGACTTCTGCCTTGCGCGGGGCGAGTCCCCGCGCGCGGTCCGCGGCACCCCCCGCCTGCTGGCCGAATTCACGGACCGCATCTCGGCCGCCGGCGTGGAATGCCGCTGGCCGCAGATCGCGGGCTACTGAACCCCCGGTGAGGAGAAGAAAGTGAGATACGGAAGACTGTCCGGCCTGGTCGCGGCGACCATGACCGGTGTGCTCGCCCTGACCGCCTGCGGCGGTGGCGGCGACGCGAAGGACGACGGTCCGGCGAGCCTGCGGATGACCGTCTGGTCGGCGAACGAGGCGCACCTCAAGCTGTTCAACGAGATCGCCGACGAGTACCGCAAGAACAACCCGGACGTCGCGGAGATCAAGTTCGACCCGCTGCCGTTCGAGAACTACACAACGACGCTGACCACGCAGATCGCCGGCGGCAACGCGCCGGACCTCGCGTGGATCTTCGAGAACTCGGCGCCGGACTTCGTCGCCTCCGGCGCGCTGAGCCCGCTCGACGACACCTTGAAGAAGGCCGACGGCTACCAGTACGACGACCTCTCCCCCGCCACGCTGAAGCTCTGGCGAAACGACGGGAAGCTCTTCGCGTACCCGTTCTCGACCTCGCCGTTCGGCGTGTTCGTCAACAACGACATGCTCAAGAAGGCCGGGCAGAAGACCCCGGCCGAGCTGATCGCGGCCGGGCAGTGGAACTGGGACACCGCGCTCGCCGCGGCCGGCGCCACAGCGGCGAAGTCGGGCAAGGCCGGGCTCGTGGTCCGCGACTTCGACTACAAGGGCTGGGACAACCTGGCCACGTTCTGGACCGGCTGGGGCGCCCAGGCGTGGAGCGAGGACGGCCGCAGCTGCGGGTTCAACAGCCCGGAGATGGTCGAGGCGATGACCACGCTGCACAAGGCGATCTTCACCGGCAAGGCGCTGCCCGGTCCGGGCACGACCGCCGACTTCTTCGCCGGTGACGCCGCCATGACCGTCACCCAGATCTCCCGCGCCTCGCTGCTGAAGGAGAACGGCTTCGACTGGGACCTGGTCCCGCTGCCGGCCGGCCCGAAGGGCCCGTACGCGGTGGTCGGCCAGGCCGGCATCGGCGTGATGAAGAAGAGCCCGCACGCCGAGCAGGCCGCCGACTTCCTGGCCTTCTTCACCAACCCCGCCAACTCGGCGAAGCTGGCCCAGTTCTTCCCGCCGCCGCGGCAGTCCCAGCTGACCGCCGAGACGCTGGCCAAGACGAACCCGAAGCTCAAGCCGGAGCAGCTGCAGAAGGTCGTCATCGACGGCATCACCAACGGAACTGTCAAGCCCAGCCACTCCGGGCAGGCCGAGCTGAGCCAGCAGGTGCGCGCCGCGCTCGACCCGCTGTGGAAGGCGGACGCGGACGTCAAGGGCGTACTCGACGGCGTCTGCTCCAAGATCCAGCCGCTGCTGGCGAAGTAGGGCCGAGGATCATGACCCAGACGGACACCAGGGTGGGCCCGGCTGCTGCCGGGCCCACCCCGGGCCGGGCCCGGCCGTTCTGGACCACCCGCCGCCGGGACCAGCTCACCGGATACCTGTTCATCACCCCGCAGCTGCTCGGCAGCGTGGTCTTCGTGATCCTGCCGCTGGTCCTCGTGGTCTGGTACAGCCTGCACGAGTGGAACGTGCTGGCCGGCAGCTTCGACTACATCGGCACCGACAACTACGCCGCGCTGGCCGACGACCCCAACCTGGGCCCGGTGCTGCGGTCGACCGGCCTGTTCTCGGTCGGCCTGGTCGTGTTCAACCTCGGCCTGGCGTTGCTGCTGGCCGTCCTGCTCAACCAGAAGCTGCGCGGGACCATCGTGTTCCGCACCCTGTTCTTCTCCCCCGTGGTGGTCTCGCTGGTCGCGTGGACCATCGTCTGGGGCTTCCTGCTGCAGGACAACGGCGGCATCAACGGCCTGCTCGACACCATCGGCGTCGACGGCCCCAACTGGCTGCGCGGCGAGGGCACGGCGATGCTGTCGGTGATCGTCGTGCAGGTGTTCAAGAACGTCGGCCTGAACATGGTGCTGTTCCTGGCCGCCCTGCAGGGCGTGCCGGCCGAGCTGTACGAGGCCGCCGAGGTCGACGGCGCGAGCCGGATGCGCCAGTTCTGGCGCATCACCGTGCCGCTGATCAGCCCCACGATCATGCTCACGTCGATCATCACGGTGGTCGGCTCGCTGCAGGTCTTCGCGCAGATCGCGGTGCTCACCCAGGGTGGGCCCGGCACCTCGACCACTGTGCTCGTCTACTACCTCTACCAGCAGGCCTTCCAGTTCCATCACTTCGGCTACGGCGCCACGCTGTCGATCCTGCTGTTCGTCATCGTGCTCGCGCTGACAGTGCTGCAGTGGCAGATGCGCAAGAGGTGGGTCTTCCATGAATCGTGACCTGTCCCGGCGGACCAAGCTGGTGCTCTACGGGGTGCTGATGGTCCTGGCCGTCCCGTTCGTGTTCCCCACCTGGTGGATGGTCACCTCGTCGCTGAAGCCGGTGGCGGACATCTTCTCCTTCCCGCCGCAGCTGCTGCCGACCGATCCGCGGCTGGACGCGTACCAGCGGGTGTTCGAACTGCAGCCGTTCGGGCAGCAGTACCTGAACAGCCTCTACATCGCGCTGCTGGTCACCGTCGGCACGCTGGCCGTGGCGTCGCTGGCCGGGTACGCGTTCGCGCGGATCCGGTTCCGGGGACAGAACGTGCTGTTCCTGGTCGTCCTCGCGGGCCTGCTCATCCCGAGCGAGGTGACGATCGTGCCGCTGTTCCAGATGTTCTTCAAGCTCGACCTGATCGACACCCACTGGCCGCTGATCCTCGTGCCGATCTTCGGGGCACCGAGCGTGCTGGCGACGTTCATCATGCGGCAGTTCTTCATCAGCCTCCCCGGTGAGCTGGAGGAGGCGGCGCGGGTCGACGGGCTGGGACGCTTCGCCACGTTCTGGAAGATCGCGCTGCCGCTGTCCCGGCCCGCGCTCGGCGCGGTGGCCATCTTCACGTTCCTGCACAGCTGGAACCTGTACCTGGAACCGATCGTGTTCCTCTCCTCGCCGGACAGGTTCACCCTGCCGCAGGCGCTCACCCAGTTCGTCGACGCGTACGGCGGTCCGATGTGGGACGTCCAGCTCGCGGCGGCGTCGATGACCGCGCTGCCGGTGCTGGCGGTGTTCGTCATCGCGCAGAAGCAGTTCGTCGAGGGCCTCGCGCACACCGGTCTGAAGGGATGACCGGTCCGGTCGTCGGGATCGACATCGGCGGCACCAAGACCGCCGCCGCCCTGGTCGGTCCCGGTGCGCGGGTGCTCGGCCGCCGCGAGGCGCCCACCCCCGCGCGCGGCGGGCCGGCCGCGGTGCTGGACACCGCCGCCGGCCTGGCCGCGGACCTGCTCGCCGCCGCCGGCCCCGGGCCGGTCGGGGTGGGCACCGCGGGCACCGTGGACCCGGCGACCGGCGTCATCCGGTACGCGACCGACAGCCTGCCCGGATGGGCCGGCACCCCGGTCGCCGACGAGCTGGCCGCACGGCTGGGCCGGCCGGTGCGCGTCACCAACGACGTCGCCGCGGCGGCGCTCGGCGAGTGCTGGGCCGGCGCCGGACAGGGCCGGGGGCACGTGCTGCTGGCCGCCGTCGGCACCGGCCTGGGCGGCGCGATCGTCAACGACGGGCGGGTCGAGGGCGGCGCCCGGGGCGCGGCCGGCCAGCTCGGGCACCTGCCGGCACCGGGCGCACAGCGGCTGCGCTGCGGCTGCGGCCGGTACGGGCACCTGGAGGCGATCGCCTCCGGCACCGGCCTGGCCGCCGCGTACGCGCTCGCCGGCGGTGACCCGGTCACCGGCCGGGAGGTGGCGCGGCGCGCGGCGGCCGGTGACGCGACCGCCCGGCAGGTCGTCGACCGGGCCGGCGCCGCGCTCGGCGCGGCCCTGGCCGGGCTCGTCGCCCTGCTCGACCCGGACGCGGTGGTGGTCGCCGGCGGCGCCGCCGCCACAGTGCTTCCCGCCGCGACGGCCGCCTACCGGGCGGAGCTACCAGGCGGCTGGGCGCACGTGCCGCTGCTTCCCGCGGCGCTGGGCGCCGACGCGGTGGTGGTCGGCGCCGCCCGGCTCGCCACCGCACCGATCCACCACGACGGAGGAACAAGCACGTGAGTGTCCTGGACGAACTGGCCGGCGGGCTGGTCGTGTCCTGTCAGCCCCTGCCCGACGACCCGGACGACCCGATGCGCGACCCGTACGTCCAGGCCCGCGTGGCGGCCGCCGTGGTCCGCGGCGGCGCGGTGGCGGTCCGGGTCAACGGTCCCGACGACGTGCGGGCGGTACGCGCCGCCGTCGACGTGCCGGTGATCGGGTTGTACAAGCACGGCACGCAGGGCGTGTTCATCACCCCGACCGCCGGGCACGCGCTGGAGGCGGTGCGGGCCGGGTCGCACGTCGTCGCGGTGGACGCCACCGACCGCCCCCGGCCCGACGGGTGGACCTTCGCCGACACCGTCCGCGCGGTGCACGAGCAGAGCGACGCGCTGGTCCTGGCCGATGTCGCCACTGTGGCCGAGGGCGTCGCCGCCGTCGAGGCCGGCGCGGACGCGGTCGCCACCACGCTGTCCGGCTACACGCCGGCCGGCCCACCGATCGACGGGCCCGACCTCGGGCTCGTGGCGCGACTCGCCGCGCTGCTGCCCGTACCGGTGATCGCCGAAGGGCGCTACCGGACCACGGAGCAGATCAGCCGGGCCTTCGAGGCGGGTGCCCACGCGGTGGTGATGGGCAACGCCGTCACCTCACCGCTGTGGATCACCCGCCGGCTGGTTCCGGCCACCCCCCGGGCGGCGAGCGCGCCGGAGAAAAGGGAGCATCGATGAAGAGAAGAACCCTTCTTGCGGCCACCGGCGCGGCCGGCCTGGCCACAGTCGCCCTCGGCGGCCCCGCGTTCGCCCGGCCCGCCGGCCGGCGGCCGAGCGTGGCGCTGGTGCCGCTGGACGACCGGCCGGTCAACACGTACTGCGCGGAGATGACCGGTGCGAGCGCCGACGCCGAGGTGCTGCTGCCGCCGCGGAACCTGCTGGGCCGTTTCTTCACCCCCGGTGACGGCGCCGGCATCGCCCGCTGGCTCGACGGCACCGACGGCACCGACGGGTACGTGATCTCGGTGAGCATGCTGGCGTACGGAGGGCTGATCGCCTCGCGTACCGCCGCACCGGCCCTGGCCGACGCGTTGCGCAACCTGGAGGCGATCCGGCGGCTGCGCGCACTCCGGTCGGACGCGGTGATCGAGGTGCACGACACGATCCAGCGGCTCGCGATCACCAGCACCGGCACCGACCTGGACAACTACCGTGACCTGCTGGTCCAGTGGGCCAAGCTGTACGACCAGGTCGTCAACCTGGGCCAGGAGTCGCTGCGGGGCCAGCTCGACGCCGTGCGGGCGCGCATCCCGGACGCCGTGGTCGAGGACTACCTGGCCGCGCGGGCACGCAACCACCAGGTCAACCGGCTGATGGTGGAGTGGGTCGCGGACGGGACGATCAGCCACCTGGTGCTCTCCGAGGACGACACCGCGCCGGTCGGCCTGGCCCGCGCCGAGCGGGTCGAGCTGGAGGCGCTGGTGGCGCGGCTCGGCGTCGGCGACCGGGTGGAGATCTTCCCCGGCGCCGACGAGGTCAACGCGCTGCTCGTCGCGCGGGTCGTCGCCGCCGGCGCCGCGCCCACCTACCGGGTGGAGTACGCCGGGGTGTCCGGCGAGGGCTGGACCGCCGCGCTGGAGGGCATCCCGTTCGCGGAGAACATCCGCCGGCACGTCACCTCGGTGGGCGGCCGGATGGTGACCGGCGACGCGGACATCGTCCTCGCGGTGAACACCCCCTCGGCGGCGGCCGGGCAGCGGGCCGCCGACCTGGACGCGTTCGTCGGCCGCATCGGTGAGCTGCTGGCCGCCGGCACCCCGGTGATCGTGGTGGACCCGCTGATCGTCAACAAGGGCGACCACGACCTGGTGTCCCGGATGGAGGCCCGCCTGGACCTGCCGGCGCTGCTGTCGTACTCGGGGTGGAACACCGGCGGCAACGCGCTCGGGCTGGCGCTCGCGCACGGCACCGCGCGGTGGGCGTACCTGCGCTCGTCCGGCAGCGGCTTCGGCGTGCCGGAGCTGCGCGGGCCGGCCCAGGCGCACGCCGAGTACCTGCTCTACCGGTTCGTCAAGGACGACCCGTGGAAGAACGTGGTGCAGGTCGAGGCGTACGCGCACGCCCGGGCGCAGGGCTGGGATCCGCTGGCGCTCACCGCCGAGCAGAAGCGCTACTTCGACGGCTGGGTACGCGACCGGCTGGTGCCGCTGACCGAGCGGTACTTCGCCGACCACTTCGCCGGGCGCGAGCTGGTGCTCGGGGTACGCGGACGCAGGACGTTCACCGCGACGCTGGACCGGGTCACCGCGGTGCGGGTCGAGCTGCCGTGGGACCGGCTGTTCGAGGTCACGCTGGAGCCGAGCCTGCGGCTGCGCTGATCGGTGCGGGTGCGGGTGCGGTCCCCCGGGGCCGCACCCGCCTCAGCGGGGCGTCAGGAGGCAGAACTCGGTGCCGTCCGGGTCGGCCAGCACCACGTCGTCAGCGGTGTGTTCTCCCGTACCGGCCCGGGTCGCGCCGAGCGCCAGCAGCCGGTCGATCTCCGCGTCCCGGTCGCCGTCCGCGACCAGATCCAGGTGTACGCGGTCCCGCCCGCCGCTGGGCATCAGCGGCGGGCCGCTCCAGGTGACCTTCGCGCCCCCGCGCGGCGACTGGATCGCGGTCTCCTCGTCCTGGTCCCAGACCAGCGGCCAGCCCAGCGCCTCGCTCCAGAAGAGGCCTGCCGCCCGGGTGCCGTCGCAGTTGACAGCGCCGACCGGGCCGCAGCCGGCGAGGAAGTTGTTGCCCGCCTCGATGACGCAGAACTCGTTGCCCTCCGGGTCGGCGAGCACCACCTGGTCGTCGTCCGGCCCCTGGCCGATGTCGATGTGCTGCCCGCCCAGCGTCAGCGCCCGGTCGACGGTGTCCCGCTGGGCCTGCGGCGAGGCGCTGGTCAGGTCGAAGTGGATCCGGTTCTGCACTGTCTTCGGCGCAGTGCTGGGCAGGAACCGGATGCGGAAGTCGCTGTGGGCGTCGCCGCCCAGCGCCACGCCTTCGCGCGGGTCGTCGAGGATCTCCCGGCCGAGCACCCCGGACCAGAACCGCGCGAGCCGCCGTGGGTCGCCCGCGTCGAGGCTGACCGCGTAGAGGTGAACCGCCATCCGCCCGTCTCCGATCCGCCGCCGTCGTCGGCGGCAGGTCAGGAGCGTAGGCCGGGCGGCCCGGCCGCGCAGCCGGATTTTCCCCCGCTGTCGCGTTACTTCGCCGGGAGGGTGCGCGCGAAGCGGACGCCCCTGCCGACCCAGCGGGTCAGGTCCGGGTCGCGCTCGCAGGCATCGGGCGACACGGTGACCCAGCCCCGCATCTCCCGGCCCCGCATGACTGTCGCCTCGGCACCGGGCTCGGCGAGCGCGCGCTCGGCCTCGGCCGGGTCGACCCGGACCATCAGGCCGCCCGCGCCGCGCACCACCACCGCCATGTTGCCGCGCAGCATCATCGCCAGGCCGCCGAACATGCGCCGCTCGGTGATGCCGGGCTCGTGCCCGAGGGCTTCCCGTACCCGGTTCGCCAGGTCCTCGTCGTAGGCCATGACGGCATCGTGGCATCCGGGTCCGACAGCGGGGCGCGCCTCAGGCGCCGACGCGCTGTTCGGGGATGGACAGGCCGTACAGCGCCATCAGCTCCGGGCTGTCGATCCGGCTGCCGTCGGCCACCGCGTCGCAGGCGATGTCGACGATCTGGTCCTTGTGCGCCAGCAGGTACGGCCGCGCGCCGACGTCGGCGCTGGCCAGCGTGGCGATGCCGGACCAGTGCCGGCGGCCGAACAGCATCGGGTAGCCGCGCAGCCCGTCGTAGGTGGCGCAGACCAGCACGTCCGGGTACGGCAGCGCGGTGACCCGGCGGACCGCCGCCGCGGTGAGCCCGGGCATGTCCACAGGCACCACGACGACCGCCTCGATGTCGTCGTCGGTGAGCGCGGCGAGCCCGGCCCGGATCGAGGAGCCCACCCCGGTGCCCCAGGCACGGTTGACCACCACAGTGGCGCCGCTCAGGTCGGTGGTCTGCCGCACCTGCTCGGCCGCCGCGCCCAGGACGACCACGACCTGTGCGCAGCCCGCCTCGGCCATCGTGTCGATCATCTGGCTGACCAGCGGCTTCTCGCCCTGGTGCAGCAGCGCTTCGGGTCCGCCGATGCGGCGGCCGCCACCGGCGGCGATGATCATTGCAGCGATCCGGTTCAGCGGTGCCCCCTCGATCAGGGGACGGACCGGGCACAGCCGCCCGGTCCGTCCCGTCGTACGCACACCGGGCCCAACGAGCGCGGCCGGGGGCGGGTAGCGGGGCAAAACGGAAAATTGCGTGACTATGCCGCGTCCGCGTAGCAGTCCACTGTCGACAGGTCGAGCGGGAACCGGACCGGGGTGTCGCCGAACAGCAGCCGGGTGGCCCGCCCGCCGGCGGCGGTGACCGCCTCGGCGACCGCCGCCGCCTGCCCGGCCGGGCAGTGCACCATCACCTCGTCGTGCTGGAAGAAGACCAGCTCCGCCTCCGTGCCGGCCAGCTCGGTGCGCAGCGTCGCCAGCAGCGTGGAGGCCCACTCGGCAGCAGTGGCCTGGATGACGAAGTTGCGGGTGAAGCGCCCCCGCGAGCGGGCCGCCCGGGCCGACGGGCTGTGCGGATCGGCCCCGCCGTCGGGCATCGCCTCCTCCCCCTCGGCGAACCCCGCCGACCCGGGCGGGCAGGTGCGGCCCAGCCAGGACCGGACCAGCCCGCCCGCCTCACCGGTGCGCGCCGCCGCCTCGACGTAGCCGAACGCGGTCGGATAGTTCTTCCGCAGCACCGCCAGGGCCGGCACGGCCGCCCCGCCGGTCTGCCCGTACATCGCCCCGAGCAGGGCCACCTTGGCCTTCGCCCGGTCACCGGCGAACGCGTCCCGGGCCAGGGCGGCGTAGAGGTCACCGGCGCCGCCCGCCGCCGCCAGCCGCTCGTCGTCGGAGACCGCCGCGAGCACGCGCGGTTCGAGCTGGCCCGCGTCGGCCACCACGAACGTCCAGCCCGGGTCCGCCACCACTGCCTGCCGGATCACTTTCGGGATCTGCAACGCCCCGCCGCCCCGGGTCGCCCACCGGCCGGAGACCACGCCGCCCGGTACGTACTCCGGGTGGAACCGGCCGCCGGAGACCCAGGCGTCGCGCCAGGCCCAGCCGTGCGCCGTCCAGATCCGGTACAGCTCCTTGTATTCGAGGACCAGCGGCGCCGCCGGGTGCTCCACCCCGCGCAGCACCCAGGCGCGCGTGTTGGGCAGATCCACGCCCACGCGGGCGAACGCCCGCAACAGCTCCGCGGGCGAGTCGGCGTGCACCTGGCGTACGCCGAACGCGTCAGCGATCCGGGCCTGCAACTCGGCCAGCCGGCGCGGTGGCCCGCCGACCGGGGACGGCTCGCCGAGCAGGTCGGCCAGGATGGCGTCGTGCACGTCGGCGCGCCAGGGCAGCCCGGCAGCACCCATCTCGGCCGCCACCAGCGCGCCCGCCGACTCGGCGGCCACCAGGAGCCGGAACCGGCCGGGATGGGTGGTCGCGGCGATCCGGGCGAGCTGGTCGGCGTACACCCGGGTCAACGCCGTGATGCCCGGACCGGGCGGGCCCGACGGCGGCTCGAAGAGCGCGGCCTGGGCGTGGCCCGGCGGCTCCGGCGGGCGGGGCGCCGGGTCCGGCGGGACCGGCGCTCCGGTGACCCGGGCCCAGGCGGCTGGCAGCGCGCGGGGCTCGCCCCACCGGCCCGCGTGCCCGAGCAGCAGCGCCTCGGTCAGCTCGACGTCGTGGCAGCGGTCGAGCCGCACCCCGGCGCGCAGCAGCGCCGGGTAGACGCCCGCCCAGGCGGCCCAGACCCAGCGGGGGTGCCCGGCGGCCTCCCGGGCGGCCACGGCGGCGGCCAGGTCGGTGACCTCCTCGGCCGGGCCGGACGGGGTGCCGTCGGCGTGCAGCGGTTGCAGCACGCCGCCGCCCCGCTCGTCCGCCACCACCGCCACCAGCACGGACGCATTCTGCCCCCTCCCCCTGACACGCTCCGCGTGTAAGGAAGGGCCCCCTCTTAACGCCTGCGGTAGAGGAAGGGCCCCTTGTTAACGCTGCGCGTTAACAAGGGGCCCTTCCTTACACCCCGGAGGGTTACTTGCTGACGCCGGCGGTGAGGCCGGACTGCACCTGGCGCTGGAAGACGATGTACACGATCAGCACCGGAAGCATCGCCATGGTGACACCGGCGAAGAGTCCGCTCCAGTCGGACTTGTAGCCCTGGTTGACCGACAGCTCGATCAGACCCTGGGCGATCACCTGGTTCTTCGGCTCGCCGGACACCGACTGCATGAGCAGCGTCGGCAGGTACCACTGGTTCCACTGGCCGAGCACGTTGAAGATGCCGATGCTGATCAGGCCCGGCTTGGCCATCGGCAGCATCACGCTGAAGAACGTGCGGGTGTGCGAGGCCCCGTCGACCTGGGCCGCCTCGGCGATCGAGTCGGGCAGCGTCCGGAAGAACGAGTGCATGAAGAAGATCGTGAACGACAGCGACCAGGCCACGTAGACCAGGATCAGCATGAGGTGCTTGTTCGGGCCGAGCAGCGGGAGGCTGACCCCGGTGTTGTAGACGCCCTTGAACAGCGGCACAGCGGCCAGGTAGATCGGCAGCGTCAGCCCGGACAGGAACATCCAGTAGATCAGCCGGTTGCCGCGGAACTCGTAGCGCGCCAGGGCGTACGCGGCCATCGAGCCCAGCAGCATCGTCAGCGTCACGCTGAACACGAGCACGAGCAGCGTGTTCAGGAAGAAGCTGTCGATCCCGGCAGTCCAGGCGCGGGCGAAGTTGTCCCACTGCAACGCGTCGGGGATCAGCGACAGCGGCTCGCGGATCACCTCGGAGTCGGTCTTGAGCGCCGACATCACCACCCAGAGCAGCGGGTAGACCACCATGATCGCCCAGACCGCGAGGAACAGGTGCGAGAAGCCGTTGAAGATCCGGCCGCCGAAGCCGTTGCCGACGTCCTTTGGCCGCCGGTCCGCCGGCGGCCGGTCCGGCGGCGCCGTGTCGGACCGGGCCGGGCCGGAGGTGTGGGTCACAGTGCTCATCGTCCAGACCTCCTCAGTACTCGATCCGCTCACGGCGGGTGATCCTCAGCTGGAGCGCGGCCAGCAGGATGGTGAAGATGGCCAGCGCGACGGCGATCGCGCAGGCGTAACCGAACTGGCCCTTCTGGAACGCGTTGAACTGGATCACCGAGGCGAAGATCTCGCTGGCGTGGTTCGGCCCGCCCTGGCTCGGCGTCATGACGAAGACCAGCGCGTACATGTCCAGCGCGATGAAGCCCAGATAGACCCAGGCGACCGAGATGCTGTCCCGCAGCAGCGGCAGGGTCACCCGGAAGAACGTGTGGAACCGGCCCGCGCCGTCGAGGATCGCGGCCTCGTAGATGTCCTTCGGGATGGACTGCATCGCGGCGGAGAACAGCACCATGTAGAAGCCGGCGCCGCTCCACACCGCGATGAACAGCAGCCACCAGAGCACCGCCGGCACGCCGAGGAACGGCTCCGGGTCGGCGGTGAAGGCGATCGGGTTGTCCGCGTCGACCAGCCCGATCTTGATGAGCAGGCCGTTGATCAGGCCCTGCCCGTCGGTGCGGTAGATCTGCTGCCACATGACGGCGATGACCACCAGCGACAGCACCTGCGGGAAGAAGAAGATGACCTTGTAGAGCCCGGAGCCGAACACCCCGCGGATGCCGGCCCTGTCCTCGCGTCCGCCCACGTTGAGCAGGAACGCGAGGAACAGGGCCAGCGCGATCGTGAACAGCGGCACGGTGACCAGGAAGAACACGTTGTGCCAGAACGCCTTCCGGATCAGCTCGTCGGAGAACAGCCGGACGTAGTTGTCCAGCCCGACGAAGCGCTGGGAATCGGAGTACCCGCCCCAGTCGGTCAGCGAGTAACCCGCCGCCTGGGCGAACGGCCACACCACGTAGAACAGGTACAGCGCGACGGGCAGGGCCAGGAAGCCCGTGACGAAACGCGCGACTCCGTGCCGCATTGGACTCACTTCCTCGCGGTGATCAGGCGGTGCGGGTCTGCTTCTTGATCGACGAGTCCTTGGCGACCTTGTCGGCGGCCGCCTGCATCTTGTCGACGAACTGCTGCGCGGTCAGGCGGCCGGCCATCAGCTCCTCGGAGAGGTTCTGGCTCTCCTTGTCCAGGTCGGCGTAGAAGTCCGGGAACTTCACCGAGATCAGGTCCGAGCTGCCGTTCTTCATCAGCGAGTTCGCCGACGCCAGCGCGGTGTCCTGGACGTTGTCGCCGGAGCCCTTGGTGGAGGCCAGCGACTTGGTCAGCTCGGCGAACTTCGCCGAACCGGCCTTGGAGAGGATGGCCCGCAGGAACTCCTTCGCGGCCTCCTTGTTCGGCGCCTTGCTCGGCACCACGAAGCCCTCGCCGGAGGAGGCGAAGACGTCCTTTGCGGCCTTGTCCCCGCTCTTGCTCCAGTAGTCGGAGATGGTCATCTCGAAGCCCGGCGGGATGGTCGCGGCCATCTCGTTCTTCAGCCAGGTGCCGACCTGGATGAAGGCCGCCTTGCCGTCCAGGAACGCCTGCTGCGACTGGGTGTGGTCGAGCTTGCCCGGCAGCAGCAGCTTGTCCTTGACCAGCTTCTCCCACGGCTCCAGCGCCGCGACGATGCCGTCGGCCTTCCAGGCGCCGTCCTTCAGGTTGTCGATGTCGACGACGGCCTGCTTGCCGACCGCCTTCCAGATGCTGGCGAACAGCGCCCAGCGCGGGTAGTAGCCGTGCACCGCGTCGTGCACGTACGGCGCCATGCCCTTGGCCTTGATCTTCGGCGCGAGCGCGAAGAACTCGTCCCAGGTGGTCGGCGCCGTCCAGCCCTCCTTCTTGAACAGCGCGGCGTTGTACCAGTTGCCCCACACCGTGTACGCGACGTTCACGACGTAGAACTTGCCGTTCTGCGTACCGTCGGCGACAGTGCCCGGCAGCAGGCTGTCGGCCACAGTCCCCTCGCTGTCCCAGGCCGGCGCGGTGAGCAGGTCGTCCAGCGGCTCGATCGCGCCCTCGTTGATCAGCGTGCTGCGGTCCATCATGTCGGCGCCCGAGTTCATCACCAGATCGCTCGGCTGCGTCGCCATCTTGGGCTGCTCTTCGGTCTTGATCTTCTGGGTCGAAGACATGTTGACCGTGATGTTCGGGTGCTTGGCGTTGAAGATGACCTTGTCTTCCTTGGCCCACTGGTCACCCAGGCCACCGTTGAAGACGACCACCTTGACCGCGCTGCCGTCCTTGACGCCGAACGGGTTGTCCTTGCTCTTGGCCGCGCCGCCGCCGTCGGACTTGCTCGGCTCGCTGCCGGCGCACGCGCTCAGCAGACCCGCCGCCGGTACGGCCAGCAGACCGGCCGCCGCGGCGCGCCGCAGCAGGGTCCGACGGCTGACGTCGCCGAACTTCTCGGGGGAAACCGACATCTTGTCTCTCCTTGTGGGTCGGGTCAGGCGGTCCGCCGGAGACGCCCGGCGTACCGCGACTCGAGGGCGAGGTTGTGCTCGTCCCCACCGGGGACGTTGGCGGAGAGGTAGACAGGGGGTACCTCTCCGGCCTGGTGGAACCGTCGTACGACCTCGGCGGTCAGCAGCTGCGCCAGCAGCGCCGCGGTGACCGACGAGACCGCACAGACCGCGCCGCCGCCCTCGAGCGGCAGCAGTGCGTCGCCGTACGGCGCGCCGTTGTCCAGCACGACGTCGGCGAGGTCGGCGAGCCGGTGCCCGGAGGGGTGCCGAGGAGCTACCCGGGCGGTGTGCTCGACCGAGGTGACAGCGATCAACGGATGGCCGCCGCGCTTGACCAGCGTCGCCAGCTCGACCACCGAGCCGTTGATGCCGGACTGCGAGGCGACCACGAACACGTCCCCCGGCTGCGGCGCCGCCAGGGCGTAGAGCTGGTGCGCCACGGCCGGGTCGCGTTCCAGCTTCGGGTCGGCGAGCACGTCGCGTGGCGCGTCGCCGTGCAGCACGAGGTCGTGCAGGGAGAGCCGGTTGGCGGGGACCAGGCCACCGGCCCGGGCGACCAGCTCGGCGGCGAACGCCTCCGAGTGGCCGGCGCCGAACGCCTGGAGCACGCATCCTGCGCGCAGCCCGGAGGCGATCAGGTCGGCTGCGCGATCCACCGCCACGGCCTGGCTGTCCACCAGCCGGTCGAGCACCGGGCGGACCGCGTCGGCGTACCGCTGGGCACTGATCATGAGAGGGCCCCCTTCGCGGCCTTGTGCCCGTCGACGGCCTGAGCGGTACGCCGGAAGGCCGCGTGGGCGCGGTCGTGGGTGCGCTGCGCCACCGCGATGTAGAGCAGGTCGAGCACGACGAGCTGCGGGTGCCGGGCGGAGAGCGCGTCCGGCCGGAACGTGGTGGCCTGGCTCGCGGTCACCAGCACGATGTCGGCCAGCTCGGCCAGCGGCGAGCGGGGAAAGCCGGTCAGCGCGACTGTGGTGGCCCCGCGACTGCCCGCCTCGGCCAGCAGCTCGATCGTCTCCCGGGTCTGCCCGGTGTGCGAGATGCCGAGCGCCACGTCCCCGGCGCCCAGCAGCGCGGCACTGGCGAGTCCCTCGTGCACGTCGCTCCAGGCCCACGCGGCGACGCCGATGCGGTGCAGGCTGAACTGCATCTCCTCGCCGACGAGCGCGCTGCCGCTGGCCCCGAAGATGTTCACCCGGCTGGCCCCGGCGATGGCGACCGCCGCGCGTTCCACCTCGGCCAGGTCGAGCAGCGCGGCGGTGTCGTGCATGGCCCGCGTGTCGGCGGCCATGATCTGGTCGAGCACCCGGGACAGCGGGTCGCCGGGCTGGATCTCCCGTCCGATGTCGACGGTCCAGCCGGCCGAGCGGGCCCGCCCGGTCTCGGCGGCGATGCCGAGCCGCAGGTCGGCGTATCCCTCGAAGCCCATCGCCCGGCAGAACCGGGTGATGGTCGCCGGTGACGTGCCGCTGCGCTCGGCCAGCTCGACGATGGTGGCCCGGGCCGCCGCCTCCGGGTCGCTGAGCACGTGCTCGGCAACCCGGCGCAGCGCCCCGGTCAACTCCCCCGTACCGGCCCGGACCCTGGCCAGCACCCCGTCGGCGCCCAGCCGGTCGGCCGGACCGGCATCGACCACCGCGGTCGCCGCGGAAGTCTCCACCTCGTGCTCGACCATCGGCGGAAGCCTTTCGGAAAAGAGTGTTAACTGTTAGTGGTAAAAGTTCTTACTGAAGGGCCCTCCGTGTCAAGGGCGTGGGCGAAGTTTTCAAACTGTTACCTGGCGCACCGGCGCGATCTTGCGCCCGGCGACGCGGCCGACCAGCATGAGGACCATGTCGGACACCGTCGTGCTCGGCCTCGATGTCGGGGGCACGTCCACCCGCGCGACCGCGCTGAGCCTCGACGGCACGCGTCTGGGCGCCGGCCGGGCCGGCGGCGGCAACCCCACCAGCCACGGCGCCGAGCGGGCCGCCGCCGAACTGCTCGCCGCCCTGCGCGCGGCGCTCGCCGACATCGACCCCCATCGGGTACGCGCCGGCGTCATCGGCCTCGCGGGGGCCGGCCGCCTCCTGGCCGACCCGCGCGGCCGGGACGCGTTCGACCACGCGTGGGCCGAGGCGGGGCTGCGATGCCCGTACACCGTGCACGGCGACGCGCTCGTCGCCTACGCCTCCGGCACCGCCGCCCCGGACGGCACGGTGCTCGTCGCCGGCACCGGCGCCATCGCCGCCCAGGTACGCGACCTGCGGCTGGACCGCACCGCCGACGGCCACGGCTGGCTGCTCGGCGACGCGGGTTCCGGGTTCTGGCTCGGCCGCGAGGCGGTCCGGCGGCTGCTGACCGACCTGGACCGCGCGGAGACCCCCGGTGAGCTGGGACGCCGGGTGCTGGCGGAGCTGACCGGCACGACCGCTGTGGACGCTCAGCCGCGCGCGACGGCCGGAGCCGTGGTGCAGGCGGTGACCCGGCGGCCGCCTGTGGAACTGGCCCGGCTCGCGCCGCTCGTGGTGTCGTCGGCACGGGACGGGGAGCCGGCAGCCGCCGCGCTGATCGCCGAGGCCGCGGCGCTGCTGGCCGAGAGCGTGTCCCGCATCCGCCCGCCCGGCGCCACCGAACCGGTGGTGCTCGGCGGCGGGCTGCTCACCGGCGACACCCCGCTGGCCGGCGCGGTACGCGCGGAACTGGCCGAACGGTGGCCCGGCGCACCGCTGCACGGCGCCGGGGACGGGGCGGCAGCCGCGGCCTGGCTCGCCGCCCGGGACCTGCCCGAGGTGACCGACCCGACCTCACTGCGGCTGCTCGCCGCCGGCGTCGGTCCGGATCCGGCCCTGCCCAACCACACGTGGTGGGAGCAGATCCGCCGGGCGGACTGGCCGACCCGGGTGCACGCCGCGCACGCCCTCGGCCTGGCCCGCC
>NZ_LEKG01000135.1:0-21619 GCF_001029515.1 Micromonospora sp. RV43
CCCACGACCTCGCCACCCACCACGCCGCCGCCCACCACTCCGCCGCCGGGTGGGGCCTCCTGCACCGCCGTCTACGCCGTCCAGGACCAGTGGAACGGTGGCTTCGTCGCCAACGTGACCGTGACCGCCGGGAGCAACGCGCTGACCGGCTGGCGCGTGACGCTCACCCTGCCGGGCGGCGCCGCGATCAGCTCGTTGTGGAACGGCGTGCCCAGCGGCACCAGCGGCACCGTCACCGTGGCCAACCAGAGCTACAACGGACGGCTGAGCGCGGGCCAGAGCACCACCTTCGGATTCCAGGGCACCGGGACCGGCGGCGGCACCACCGCCACCTGCGCCGGTAGCTGAACCACCTCGGGCGGGGCCGGCGCCGGACCCCGGCCCCGCCCGAGGTGAGTATCGTCTCGCCGGGACGCCCGGCCGCCCGCCGGTCCGTCGTGGACGGTTCGGGCCCGCCCTCGGGAAGACTGCCTGCTAGCGCTACCGGCAGCGGCCGGAGATGAACGCGACATACACCGGAAAGCCCTGCGCCGTAAGCCTTTCCGCCATCCACACGAAGTTGACATGGTAGATGGTTGGGCTAGGGTTCCGCCGAACGGTTGTCACCGAGGCAGGTATCCGGTCACCACGAGGACGGCATGACGGCACAGTGCAGTGGCTTCGACATCCGCTTGCTGGGCAATCTCCGGATCACGTACGCCGGGCGGGAACTGCCACTGCGCTCGGCTCAGCGCCGGGCCGTCTTCAGCGCGCTGGCGCTCACCCCGGAGCGGGGCCTGTCCCGGGACGAGCTGATCACCGCCGTCTGGGGTGACCACCCGCCGGCCAGCGCGACCGGCAACCTCTACACGTACGTCTCCGCCCTGCGCCGGATGCTCGAACCGGACCGTGACAGGTGGTCCTCCGGCCGGGTGCTCACCTCCGAGGGCGGCAGCTACCGGCTGCACCTCGACGCCGACGCCGTCGACGTGCACCGCTTCGAGCGGTTGCGCGAACGCAGCCGCGCGCCCCGCGCCACCGGGGACACCGCCGGCGAACTGGCCGCCCTGGACGCCGCGCTCGCGCAGTGGCGGGGCGACGAGGCGCTCGTCGGCGTACCGGGACCACGGGCCGCCGGCCACCGGATCCGGCTGGGCGAGCTGTACCTGACGACAGTGGAACGGCAGGCCGAGCTGATGCTGGGCCTCGGACGCGGAGCCGAGGTCGTCGACCGCCTGCTCGCGCTCGTCGACCGCCACCCGGCCCGGGAGAGCCTGTACGCGGTGGCGATGCGCGCGCTCGCCGCGCAGGGGCGTACCGCCGAGGCGCTCGCGCTCTACGCCACGCTGCGGAACCGGCTGGTCGAGGAGTCGGGCACCGAACCCGCCGCCGCCGTCCGGCAGATCCACGAACAACTGTCGGCCGGCACCGCGGCCCCGGCACGCGGCCACGGCCCGGTCCCGCGGCGGCACCCCGGCTTCCGGGGCCGCTCCGCCGCGCTGGCCCGGCTGCGGTCGGCGGTCACCGGCCTGGCGGGCGGACGCGGCGGCAGCGTCTGGATCAGCGGCGAGGCGGGCATCGGGAAGTCGGCGCTGCTGGCCGAGGGACTGAGCGGCGCGGCCCCGCTCGGCGTCCAGGTCGGCTGGGCCGTCGGCGACGAGCTGGCGTACCGGATGCCGTTGAGCATCGTGCTGGAGTGCCTCTCCCTGGGCAACGATGCGGACGGCCTGCCCGCCTCGCTGCACGCCTGCACGGCCGGTGCACCACCGACCATGACCGTGATCGACACGGTGCAGCGGTTCGTGGTGGCGCGGTGCGCCGAACGGCCGCTGCTGCTGGTCCTGGACGACCTCCAGTGGGCCGACGACATGTCGCTGCTGGTCTGGCACGCGCTGCACAAGCTCACCACGCGGCTGCCGCTGCTGCTCGTCTCGGCCGCCCGCCCGGTTCCGGCCGGATACGAGGTGCGGCTCCTGCGCCGGGTGCTGCCCCGCGACGGCACCACGCTCGTCGAACTCGGCCCGCTCGACGACGACACCGCGACCGCGCTCGTACGCGACTGGTCCCGTCCGCCCGGCCCGGACCCCGGCACCACCCGCTCGTTCGTCGCGGCGGCCGCCGGGAACCCGTACTACCTTCGTCATCTCGTCCTCGCCGACCGCGACGGCCGGACCGCCGACACGCCCGGACCCGAGCTGACCGACGCGGTCTCCCGGCACCTGCAACCGCTCGCCGACGACACCCGTCAGTTGCTGCGGGCGATCGCGTTCCTCGGCAACAACTACCTGGTCGCCGACCTGGCCGCGGTCACCGGCAAGTCGGCGCCGGAACTCGTGCCCGCGGTGGAGGAGGCGCTGGCCGCCGGGGTCCTCGTCGAGGACGGGCGTCGCCTGCGGTTCCGGCATCCGGTCCTGCGCCGGGTCCTGCGCGGCGCGATCCCGACCGCGCTGCGGGTGCTGATGCACAGGCAGTTCGCCCAGCGGCTCGCCGAAGCAGGTGGCGACCTCGGCCGGGTCGCGGGCCAGTTGCTGGCCGGACCGGTGCCGGTCGACGCCTGGGTGCAGGACTGGCTGACCACGCACGCCGCGCAACTGGGCGCCGTCGCCCCCGCGCCCGCGATCGCGGTGCTGCGGCACGCCGTCGCCTCGCCCGGCCTCTCCGCGCCGTCCCGCGAGCTGCTCACCGCGGAACTGGCCCGGGTGCTGCACCGCTGCGGGCTGCCCGCGGGCGCCGAGGCGAGCTGGGTGTCGGCGCACACCGGGGACGCCGCGACGCGCGCCGAGATGAGCCGGATCGCCGGCCCGGGCGGGCCGTCCCCGAGCGTCGGACCGGCGGTCGTCGGGCACCGGTGAGGAGACTGCGCGTCACCGTTCTGGGGCCGGTACGCGCCTGGAACGGCGAGGTCGAGATCGACCTCGGACCGGCCCGGCGGCGGGCCCTGTTCGCGATGCTGGCCGCGAAGGCCAACCGCCCGGTCACCCGCGCCGAGCTGATCCGGGCGCTGTGGGGCGACTCGGCGCCGAGCGCCGCGGCGGGCAACATCTACACCTACGTCTCCGGCCTGCGGCGCAGCCTGGGCCCGGCCGGGGGGATGCTGCGCTCCGGCCGCGCCGGGTACACGTTGCGCCTCGACCCGGGCGCGCTGGACGCCGACCGGTTCGAGGCGCTGTGTGAGGCCGCAGTGGCACCGGCCGCGGCCGGGCGGCCCGCACCGGCCGTCGCGCTGCTCGACGAGGCGCTCGCGCTGTGGCAGGGCGAGCCGTACGCGAACGTCACCGGACTCTTCGCCGACCTCGACCGGCACCGCCTGACCGAGATGCGGATCGCCGCGGCCGAGCGGCGGGCCCGGCTGGTCCTGACCGGCGGCGGCGACGACGCGCTCATCGCCGACCTGACCGCCCTGGTCCGCGACCACCCGCTGCACGAGCCGTTCCACGAGCTGCTGATGTGTGCGCTGCACCGGGCCGGCCGGGGCACCGAGGCGCTCGACGTCTTCCACGCGGCGCACCGGCTGCTGGTGGACGAACTCGGGGTCGAGCCCGGCCCGGCGCTGCGCGAGTTGCAGAGCCGGATCCTCGCCGAGCCGGCGGCGGCCCAGCCGGCCGTACCGGTGACGCCGGTAGCGGAGGTGCCGGCAGCGGTGGCCGCGCCGCCCGTACCGCGGCGGGGCCGGCTGGTCGGACGCGACGCCGAGCTGGCGCTGCTGCGCGACCTGCTGGACGCGGTGGGCGAGGGCCGCAGCGCGATCGTGTGGATCGAGGGTGAGCCGGGCATCGGCAAGTCCGCGCTGCTCGACGCGGCGCTGCACGAGGCGCGTGCGCGGGGCCACCGGGTCGCGCGCGGCAGCGCCGAGGAACTCAGCAGCCGCATCCCCCTGCACGTGATGCGCCGGGCGCTGCGCCTGGAGGACGCGCCGCACGACGACCCGGCGACGGCTGTCGACCGGGTGCTCGACCACGTCCGCCGGCTGACCGCCGAGGGCCCGCTGGTCCTGGTCGTCGACCATCTCCAGTGGGCCGACGAGGTGAGCCTGCTCGCCTGGGAGCGGCTGGCCGCGCTGACCCGGTGGCTGCCGCTGCTGCTCGTCGCGACCGCCCGGCCCGAGCCCGGCCGCCGCGACCTGGCCCGGCTGCGGCGCGGCGTGAGCACCCGCGCCGGGCACCTGATCCGGCTCACTCCCCTGCCCCCGTCGGACATCGAGCAGATCTTCGGCCGGACCGTCGGCGTGCCGCCCGGCGCCACGCTGCGGTCGCTGGCGCCGCTGGCTGCCGGCAACCCGCTGTATGCCCGGGAACTGGTCACCGGCCTCGTGGCGGAGGACGGGGTACGGGTGGTCGACGGGCTCGCCGAGGTCGACGCGCGGGCCGACGACATGCCGCGCTCGCTTCTGGACACCGTGCGGGCCAGCCTCGACCACCTCTCCCCCGGCGCCCGGGAGGCGCTGCGCTACGCCGCCCTGCTCGGCGACGAGTTCGCCGTCACGGAGATCGCGGCGGTCACCGGGCGGACCCCGTTCGACCTGATGGCCGACCTGGAGGAGGCGGTCGCCGCCGACGTCCTCGTGGACGCGGGCAGCGAGCTGGCGTTCCGGCAACCGGTGCTGCGGCGGGCCCTCGCCGGCAGCATCCCCGCCGCGCTACGGCCGACGCTGCACCGGCACGCGGCACAGGCGCTCGCGGACAACGGCGGCCCCGTCACCCGGGTCGCGGACCACCTGCTCGCCGGGCCGCCCGAAGTGGACGAGTGGCTGGTGGGCTGGCTGGTCGCGCACGACGCCGAGCTGTCCCGGCAGGCCCCGGAGGCGGCCCGCGAGCTGGTACGCCGCGCCCTGGCGAGCCACCGGCTGCCGCCGGCGCAGCGGGCGACGCTCGCCGCCCTCCTCGACGGTCTCGACCGGTAGCGCCTCGGCGCTCGGCCGGTACAGCGCCTCAGCGCAGCCCGGGAACGCCCGTGAACCGGCGTGCGGCGGCCGCCGGGACCGGCGTACCCGGGCCGGTGCGGCGCACGAGGTGCTGGCGCAGGGCGGCCAGGGCGAGGGCGTCGAAGCGTACCCGCCCGTCCACGGGCGGCTCCTCCACCGCCAGTTCCCGCAACAGCAGCCGGGCGGGTGCACCGGCCTCGGGCTCCTGCACCTGGAGCACCGTGAACGCCGTACCGGGGAGGAACAGCACCCGGGCGGGCACGCCGTCGCCGGTCTCGAACGCCGCCGTGCGCCGCGCGGTCGCCGACCAGATCAGCACCTCGACCGTGCCCGGCAGGTCGGCGGGCGGCTCGGCGAGGGCGTTGGTGAACCCCCAGTCGGTGAGCACCCGCCGCTGCGCGATCCGGCGCAGGTCCGCCGTGGTCAGCCCGGCGCCTGCGTACGCGACGCCGCGGTGCACGGGCAGCCGGCGTACGCCCGCTGACACGCACCTGGCGAACGGCACGTGTCCGCCCGGCTCGGCGGACCGCAGCGCCTGGTCGAGGCCGTCGCCCGCGGCCGAGAGGTAGAGGCGGACGGCTGTCGCGTACTCCACCGCGTCGGCGCCGCCGGCGAGCGCCGGATGCGCGGCGAGCACGTCCGCCACGTCGGCGGAGACCGCGGCGATCTCGCGGCGGAACGCGCGCCGGAACCAGGTCCGCTCCTCGTCCAGGTCGGGGCCGGGGCGTACGCCCCGCGCGTCGTCGCCGGGGGTGCGCTGGAAGCGGACGGGCGCCGGTGCGGGACGGTGCACCGGCAGCGTCATCGTCGGGCTGGTCGCCCAGCCCGCGCCGCCGTCGAGCACCGGTCCGGCCACGTCCCGCGCCGCCACATCCGGCGCGTCCGCGTCCGGCCCGATGCCGTCGAGCCCGGCGACGCCCGGCCCGGCCACGTGAAGCCCGGCCGCCTCCGATCCGACAACGCTCAGCCCCGCCCCGTGAAGCCCGGCCGCCTCCGACCCGACAACGCTCGGCCCGGCCACGTTAAGCCCGGCCACGTCCGGCCCGGCACCGTGAGGCCCGGTCGCTTCTGCCCCCGGGCCGGGAAGCCCGGAGCCGTCCGGCAGGGTCGTTTCCGGCAGGGCGGCGGGACCGGCGACTGCGGGAACGGTCGCGGCCACCTCGCCGGTCGACGGGGCGGGCGGGCCGGCCACGGCGACGGGCACCGGCTCCGGGACGGGCGCCGGCACCGACGGCGCGGGGAGCAGTCCGGCGGCGTGACCCGTCGTGTACCGGTACGTCCCGGCCTCGATCCCGCGCGCCGAGAGCCCCGGGCGTCCCGGCGCCACGAGCGAGGACGGCTGCACCGCCGCGCGCCTGCGGGTCGCCGGGTCCAGCCGCGCCGCCAGGTCACCGGCCAGTTCCCGGTGGCGGTCCGCAGCGGCCGGCGCCGGGTCGTCCACGACCAGCCGGACCCGGTTCGGGTCCATCGGGACCGCGCGGATCCGGTCGGCGTGGCGGGGCGGCTCCGGGGCGCGCAGCCAGAGGCCGGACGGGATCACCTCGACCACCGCGTCGTGGGCGTACTGGTAGACGCGCGGACCGACCGGCTCGCCGAGTTCCGGCGGCGCGCGGTGTCGCAGGATGCGCGGCGTCACCGCCTTCGCCCCCAGCGTCTCCCGGGGCCGGTAGGCCAGCTCCTCGGCGAAGACCTGCCAGCCGGGCCGCCCGTCGGCGTCGACTGTGAACATGGCCGGGCCGTCGGGCCGGCCGCTGGGCACGCCGGTGAAGACGCGCACCGGGCTGCGCAGCAGGTCGGCCAGCGCCTGCCCGAACTGCTCGCCGTCGGGCAGCGCGACCGGGCCGTACTGGACGAAGCGGGCGTGCTCGCGGCCCTCGGGCGCCAGGCCGCGCCAGAACCGGGCGATGTCGTCCAGGCGCAGCGGCGCCGTCCCGGGGCAGCCCACCAGGACCGGCATGGCGTCCGGCAGGCACGGCATCGTCGAGGTGAGGTGGCTTCCGTGTACGGCGACGGCGGCCTCGTCGCGGCTCTCCCGGAGCCAGACGCCGCCGGGCAGCGGCTCGGCGGCGCAGGTCGAGCTGATCGTCAGGTGGTCGACGGCGGCGCCGTCCCAGGCCGGTACGGGATAGCGCTTCGACTGCCAGACCGGCGTGTGGCCGCGCCGGTAGCAGACCCAGCCGCCGAGATCGGTGGCGTGCACGAACAGCAGTCCCGCCGCACCCGGGATCATCCGTCCGAACGGGGCGATCACCGGCCGGCCCAGCCGGTCGGAGAGCCACTGGCCGGCGAGCGCCCCGGTCTCCGGGCGGGCGCCGCAGACCACCAGCCGGATGCCCCGGCGCAGGCGTTGCCGGCGCAGCTCGGTCGCGACCGTGTCCCAGATGTCGAACGGCAGTTCGTGTTGCAGGTCCAGGATCACGATGTCGTTGTCGGGATCCCGGTCCACCGACAGCGCGACCGTACGGGCCTCCGTGCTGATCCGCTCGCTGGCGTGCAGCACCAGGGCGTTGCCGACGGTGTGGCGCGTGATCACCTCAGATCATGCCGGAGCGCAGGGCGTAGGCCACCGCGTGCGAGCGGTTGCGCAGCTTCAGCCGGTGGTTGAGGCCGTAGATGACGTTCTTCACAGTGCGTTCGGAATAGCGCAGCTCGTCGGCGATCTCGTTGGTGTCGAAGCCCTCGGCCATCAGCCGCAGCACGTCGATCTCGCGCGCGGTCAGGCCGGAGGCGTTGAGCCCGTTGGGGTTGAGCACGTCGCGCTGGAGCCGTTCGATGTGCTTGAGCAGCTCGCCCACCAGGTTCGGGGGCAGCACGCCGCCGCCGGAGGCGGCCGCCCGGACGCTGTGCACGAGGCGTTCGGCGGTGACCGCCACGCGCGGCAGGACCGCCACCACCCGGCACTCCACAGCGGTCAGCAGCTCCTGCTCGCTGACCTCGGTCGTGATCAGGACGACCGGGGCGCCGATCTCGGTCGCCGCGAGGCGCAGCATGGCGATCACGTCGGTGGTGAGCCGCTCCGCGGCGACGACGAGCACCTGCGCCCGCGTCCGGTCCGCGCTCTCCAGCAGCGTGATGTCGGAGCGCGACCGGAGGTGGGCGGTCAGGCCGGTGTGGGTCAGTGGGTCGGGCGCGTGCACAAAGACGGCAACTTGCTCCACAGCCATCTCCATCACTGTCAGTAGGGGCTGACAGTCTCATGGAGAGTCCTTCAAGAAATCTCCACACTCTCTTTCCTGATGGCGTCGAACCATGAAGATCTGCCCATAACCGCTGGTCAGACTTTTTTCAGTCAGTGAAGATTGATTTCGACGGGGCCCATCTTCTCCGTCGCGAGCTTTCCGGCGTTCGCAGCGGCGGCCTGGATCGCCTCCATGATCGCCGTCTGCAACGACGCTGCGTCACGCTGCTCGTACACCCGTGGGTCGACCCGGACGGCCTGGACCTTGCCCAGGCCGCTGGCCATGACCAGCACAGTGGCGTCCTGGGAGCGGCCGGTGACGATCGCCCGCTCCAGCTCCGACTGCGCGTTGCGCATCTGGTCCTCCAGGCGCTGCGCGTTCTCCATGAACTCCTGGAACGAGGGTGGGATCGGCGTGGACTCGGGCTGCATGCCGGGCCTTTCTGTGTGTGGGCGGGTGGTCAGCCGACGGCGGCCAGGCCGCCGAGCCGCTCGCCGGCCGCCGGGCCGGGCGCGGCCAGGTCGGCGAGGGCGAGGGTACGGGAGCCGGTGCGCCGGGTCAGCGCGAGCGAGAACTGGTGGGCGGCGTGGACTGTGCGCTCGGGCAGCCGGCCGGCCATCTGCGTCAGCGCGGCCCGGACGTCGTCGGGCACCTCATGACCCCGCCGCACCAGGTGCCGCAGCACGACGGTGGCCAGCTCGTCGGTGCTGAACTCGGGCACCGACCACTGCTGGCCGAACACCTCGTTCACCGCCGGCACCGCGGTCCGCAGGCTCGCCAAGGCCGCCTCCTCGCCGGTCAGCACCACCACCGGATCGCCGAGCCGGGAGCGCATCCGGCTCACGAGCGCCTCGGCGATCTCCGGCGCGACGCCGGAGGCGTCGTCGACGTAGTCGAGCTGGAGCACGCCCCCGGCCGCGTCGTCGAGGACCGCATCCACCAGGCTCCCGGCCTGGCCGGGCCACTGCGGCGCCAGTTCCCGGCTCGTGCTCACCCGCACCAGCTGGCCGACCGGCACCAGGCCCAGCTCCGACAGGCATGCCGCGTACAGCCGGGCGTACTCGCTGCGGCCGCTCCCGGCCCGGCCGCCGAGCAGCACGTTGCCGGTGCGGCCGGGGCCGCGCCGGCGGTTGCGTCCCTCGCAGAGCTGCAACAGCGTCTGCCCGGCCGCCTCCTTGACGCGCTGCCCGCCGACCAGGCCGCAGATCCGCTTCCAGCTGCGGGCCGCGTTGATCGCGCCGGTCGGGTCGGTCGCCGCGTCGGGCTGCTCGCCCTGCTCGACCGGCAGGTCCTCCAGCAGCGCCAGCTCGGGTTCGACGTCGGCGGCGGTGAGCCGGTTGAGTTCACTGTCCTTCGTGGGCGGCGTGGTCGCCAGGCGCGACGCCTGGTTGTTGATCAGCGCCTCGAACAGCTTGCGGGCCACCCGGCCGTTGCCGAACGTCGCGTTCTTCGGCACCCGGGTGAAGTACGCGGTGAGCGCGTCCACCGCGTCGTCGGTCAGCTCGTAGTAGTGCTTGCTGACCAGGTTCGAGGTGATGGTGACGAGTTCCTCGACGGAGTAGTTCGGGAACTCGACGGTACGGGTGAAGCGGGACGCCATACCCGGGTTGGAGGCGAGGAACTGCTCCATCAGCTCGGAGTAGCCCGCGACGATCACCACCAGCTCGTCGCGGTGGTCCTCCATCATCTTCATCAGCGCGTCGATGGCCTCCTGGCCGAAGTCCGGCCCGGAGCCGCCCGAGCCGCTGGACAGCGTGTACGCCTCGTCGATGAAGAGCACGCCGCCGAGCGCCTTGGTGACCAGCTCGGTGGTCTTGATCGCGGTGGAGCCGATGTACTGGCCCACCAGGTCGGCCCGGGCCGCCTCGACCATGTGGCCCTTGGACAGGATGCCCAGCTCCTTGAGCACCGAGCCGTACAGGCGGGCCACTGTGGTCTTACCGGTGCCGGGCGGCCCGGCGAAGACCAGGTGCCGGCTCATCGGCGGCATCGGCAGGCCCATCTGGAGCCGGACCTGCGACATCTTGATCAGGTTGATCAGCGCGGTGACCTCCTGCTTCACCCCGCGCAGACCGATCAGCCCGTTCAACTCGCGAAGCGGCTCGCTCAGCTCGTCCGCGCCGCTCTCCGCCGCCGTACCCTCGTCGCCGGCCACCGGGACCGGCGCGGCGGCCAGCGGGCCGGCGGGCGCCGGGGTGGCCTGCGGGCGGCCCACGGTCAGCGCCTCGGTCGTCACCGTGGCGCCGGGCCCGCGGCGGACGTCCTCGCCGCCGCTGTCGCGCACCACGCACCGGGTCAGCGCCACCGGCTCCACGGTGTCCACGCCGATGCCGGCCCCGCCGCTGCCCAACACCTCCCCGTCGCTCACCGACCCGCGGGAGCCCGCCTCGAAGACGATCCCGTCGGCCCGGGCGTCGCGCACCCGGGTCTGCGTGACGGACGCCGACCCGGTGACCCGCAGGCCGTCGCGGGCCGCGCCGACGATCTCGCTGTCGCCGAGCTGGAGCGTCCCCTCGGCCAGCACGCCCGCACCCCGCAGCAGGGACGCGCGCAGCGTCAGGTCGGCGCCGGCGCCCACCCGGACGCAGGCCACGCCGGTTCCGGTGAGGCGGGCCTCGTGCACGACGCCCCGCGCGGGGCCGGTCAGCGCGAGCGCTGTCGCCTCGCCCGCGTCCACCACCAGGTCGGTGCCCTCCAGCGAGGCGCCGTCCTGGACCAGCACCCCGCCGCCCGTGGTGATCTCGGCGCGCAGCCGCTGGAGCACGACAGCCGACTCACCGGTGAGCACGGCGACGTTGTCGCGCGTGCCTCGCACGGTCAGCCCGAGGAAGCGGGGCGAGCCGCCGGTGACGGCGACCCCGACCGGCGCGTCCTGGACCGTGCAGTCGGTGAAGGTCGGGCGGCCGCCGCCGAGCACCTGCACGGCGGTGTGCCCGGCACCGCCGAACGTGCAGTTGCGGAACGACGGCGACGCGCCCTCGGCGATGTGCGCCGACTGCACCGCGGCGCCGGTGAACGTCGAGTCGCTGATCTGCACGTCGCCTTCGCCGCGCACGAAGACGTCGACGTTGCCGCTGCCGGTGACGGCCAGGCCGCGGATGCGCGCCCAGGCGCGCTGCTCGACCACGAGGGCGGGCTTGCCGGCCCCGGTGATCTCGCACTGCTCGATCGTGAGACGGGCGTCGCCGCCGGCACACACGCTGTTCGCGCCGGCCGTGCGCAGGCGGCAGCGGCGCAGCGTCAGGGCGCTCTGCTCCCCCACCACGACGCTGCTCGTGGCGACGTCGTGGACGTCGGTGTCCTCGATCGTGCTCGACCCGGCCGACATCACCACCACACCCGCGCCCGCCGAGCTGGTCACGTCGCAGCCGCGCAGCGCGACGGTGCCCTGCATCCGGGCCAGCAGCGTCACCCAGGAGGCGCCGCTGACCCGGCAGTCGTCGAGCGCCACCTCGCCCGCGTACACGTCTACCGCCGCCAGCGTCGTGTCGGCGCTGCTGAGCGTGATGCCGCGCAGCTGGGCGCCCTCACCGCGTACGACGAGGACGCTGCCCTCCTCCACGTGCACCTCGACGGTGCCGGGCCGGGCCGCGCTGATCGTCACCCGGTCACCGACCACGAGCTTCTCGACGTACCGGCCGGGGTGGACGTCGATAGTGGCGCCGGGCTCGGCCCGGGACAGCGCGGAGCCGATCGTCGGGTACGAGCCCGGCTTCCGGTCGCCCACCACAAGAACCTGCCGACTCACCGCGTCATCCCTTCCGGTCCAGCCCGGGCAGCACCCGCAGGCGCCCGCGGGCCGCCGCGCCGATGCGTACCCGGGGCTCGGCCGTGGCCCAGCGGTCCACGCTGCGCCGCAGCGACGTGATCGCCAGCTCGTCGAGCGACACCCGGTTGGAGTCGACCCGGCCGGTGTCGTCGATCTCGTTGGCGCCGATCTCCCGCAGCAGGACCGCGCCGCGCTCACCCTCGGCGGGCCGGCGCAGGTCCAGCACCTTGAAGTTCGTACCGGGCAGGAACAGCACCCGGTCCTCGACGTGCTCGTCCCCCTCCGGCTCCAGCAGGCTGGTCCGGCGGGCGGTCATCGACCAGATCAGCACGTCGGTGTCGCCGTCCTCGGACGCGCACGGCTGGGTCAGCGCGTTGACGAAGCTCCAGTCGGTCACCAGCCGCCGGTCCTGGTAGAGCGCCCACTCCCCGGCGGTCGGCGACAGCCGGTAGACGGTGGTGCCCCGGAACGACGGCATCCGGGAGACGCCGGCCACCACGCAACGCGCGAACGGCACGTGCGGCCCCTTGCGGCCGGAGCGCAGACCCGCGTCGACACCCGGTCCGCGACCGGTCAGATAGAGCCGCAGCGCTACCGAGTCGGCGAGCACGTCCTCGGTGGACACGCCCGAGCCCTGCATGCCCGGGTGCTCGGACATGATCCGGGACACCGAGCTGGCCATCACGTCGAACTCGCGGCTGAGCGTGCGGCGCAGCCATGCGCGCTCGTCGGCGAGCCCCTTCTTCTCCGACAGCAGCGCGCCCGCGCCTGTCGCACCGCCCGCATCTCGGTCTCCAGGTCGATGACCACCTCGGCCCGGCTGGCCGGTTTCGCGCCGGGCACCAGCACCGACGCGGGCATCAGCGCGCGGCTCGTACCGGCCATGCCGTCGACGCGTGCGGCCAGGTCGAGCGCCAGCTCCCGCATCCGGTGGGCGGTGGAGTGGACGGTGTCGTCGAAGACGAGCGTGCCGCTGCCCGCGTCGAGCATCGCGGACCGGACCTGCTCGGCGTTCTTCGGCTCGGCGGTGGAGCGTACCCAGAGGCCGGTCTGCACCACCTCGACCACCGCGCCGGGGGCGAACCAGTAGACCCGGGGCGCGACCTCCTCGGCGCCGGCCAGCGGCGGACGGTGGCTGAGCACAGTGGGGCGGCGGGCCCGCGAGTTGGGGTGCGCCCGGGGCGTGTAGGACAGTTCGAGCGCGTACGGCGCCCAGCCGAACGCGCCGTCCGGCAGCACGGTACGGATCTCGTACCGGTGCGGACTGCCGATCGGCACGCCGGTGTAGCAGGTGACGTCGGTGTTCAGCAGGTCGGCGAGCGCCTGGCCGAACGCCTCGCCCTCGGGGATCCGGACCTCGCCGAACTGCACGAAGCGCACCCGCTGGCGGTTCTCCTCGTCGAGTCCGCGCCAGAAGCGCACCACGTCGTCGAGCGACAGCGGCGGCGTGCCGGGGCAGCCCAGCAGCACGGTCATCGTCTCCGCCTGGCAGGGCACGTACGCGGTGTGCCGCTGCCGTTGCGGGTCGACCACCTGCCGGTCGCGGTTGCTGTGGATCCAGACCCCGGCCGGGATCGGCTCGATCTCGGCGGTGGCGCTGGACGGCCGGGTGTCGATCGCGGCCCGGTCCCATCGCGGCGTCGGGTAGCGCTTGGCGTCCCAGGCGGGCGGACGGCCGGGCCGGAACCGCACCCAGCCGCTGCCCGGTGCGGAGTGGACGAACAGCGTTCCGGCGGAGCCGCGTACCAGGTCGCCGTCCGGGGCGATGACGGTGCGGTTGAGGCGTTCGGAGAGCCACTGACCGGCCATCGCCGCGGAGTTGCCGTGCCGGCCGCAGGCGATGAGCCGGATGCCGCGGCGGCGGCGCGGCAGCACCCCGGCCATCGCCTCCCACGCGCTGATCGGCATGCCGTCGCCGAGGTCGAGCACGACGACGTCGTTCTCCGCGTCCTCGATCACGGACAGCGCCAGCGACTGGGCCTCGGGACTGATGGCGTCCTCGGCGTGCACCACGAGGGCGTTGCCGACGGTGTGCTGGACGACGCCCTCGGGACGGTCCTTGCCGCCGCCGAACAGGTCCCGGATCCGGGTTGCCATGATCGACCTACCCCACTTCTGCGGCCGCGAGGGCCCTCATGCCCAGCGCCGGGCCCTGGGGCACCAGCGCGAGCAGCTCCCTCGGGAAGGGAACGTTCACGACCCGGTCGAGCTTCAGCGCCCGTACCGCGTCCTGGTCGCCGATCGGGTACGCCTTTCCGTCGTCCGCGATGTACGTGGGCAGGGGTTGCGCCGCACCGGGACCGACCGGCGCCGGGAGCACCGCCATGCCGCTGCCGGGCGCCAGGAGCACCGTCGTGCGGCCGTCGGGGCGGACGCCGGAGCCGGCCAGCGGGACGAGCACCGCGGTGCTGTCGAACCGCGTCCCGTCCACCGCGCTCTGGCGCAGGCACAGCGCGTACGGGCCGGGTTCCTGCGGGGTGAGGCCGGTCAGGTCGGGCAGCCGCGTGAGCAGCGACCGGTCGGCCGACATCCGGGCCGCGGCGAGGTCGGCGGCGCTCAACTCCACCGGCTCCTCCCCGGAGGTGACGGTGGCCAGCAGGAACTCGGTACGGCTCAGCGGCGCGAGGCCGTCGCGGCGCAGCACCAGCAGTTGCTCCGCGCCGGTGTCGGGCCGCTGCCGGAACAACGTGCCGATCGGATACGAGCGGTCGCCGACCCGCCCGGAGCGGCCCTCGCCGGGGATCGTGGCCGGCGCCAGGTCCGGTCCGTCGGGCAGGAAGTCGAGCCAGTCCTGCGGGGCGGGCACCTTGCGGGTGGTGGTGGCGCCGAGCGCGGCGAGCACCGCCGGGTCGGCCACCCGGTGCCTGCGGCCGGCGGTCACCAGGTAGGTGGGTCCGTCGGCGGCACGGACGACGGCGAAGCGGTCGGCCGGCAGCGGGACGGCCTCGGCGCGCGGGTCGAGGTTGAGGCCGAGGCGGTCGCCGGGTTCGTCGGCGACGGAGCCGGGCAGGCAGGCCAGCCACGGGCCGGCGACCATCGACCCGGTGGCGACCGACTGCGGGGCGCCGTCGATGCCGATCGACGGTCCGCGCGGAACGTCCTTGATCGACTCCTTGGAGATCAGCTTCACGGTTGCGCCGCTGCCCTGGATCAGCATGGCCGAGGTCAGGTTCGGCGTCGGGCGCAGCACGCCGTCGAGGTAGACGTACCGGTTGCCGCTCTCCTTCTCCACCAGGATCACACCGCTCTTGGTGTACGCCTTGCTGCCGCCCGGGACGATCCAGCCGTAGACGGCGAACCCGGCCACGACCAGGACGCTGATGAGCACGCCGAAGGCCAGGCCGGTGACGGCGCGCTGCCCGGGAATCTCCGCCGTGGACGGGTCGCCCTGCACCAGGGCGGAACTCAACCGGCCCATCATGAACTGGTGGGCGTGGACGTGGTCGCGCTGGGTCTGCACCGCCGGCTACCCGAAGAGTCCGCGGGCCCAGGCGTAGAGCCCCAGCACCTGGGCGAGCACCGGCAGCACGACCAGGCCGGTCGCGATGTCCAGCCCGCCGGCGGTGTACTCCCAGAACGGCAGCATGCGCCGCGGCCACGGCCGCAGCGCGGCCATCACCAGCGGCACCAGAAGGGCGACGAGCCCGCCGAGCAGGACGTACCGGCCGGTCGGGGCGAGCTTGTCGGAGAACATCAGGGCCACCATGAGGTAGCCGACGGTACCGGCCGCCACCAGGGCGACCCGCTGCCAGAACCCGAAGAAGGTACGCGAGCGCAACAGGATTGCACTCGATGTCACCAGCACGAGTGTCCACCCGGACCAGCCCGGCACCCGCATGGTGTGGTGCATCAGCACCGGCAGGACCAGGGCGGACGCGGTCATGCAGGCGGTCAGGTAGGTGTCCGCCTCGTCCGCGCGCGACTTGACCAGGTCGGAGTCCTCCGGCTCGATGTCGTACGACATGTCGGCGCCGGTCTTGGGCAGCTGCGGTCCGCGCAGCCGGGCCAGCTTCACCGCCGCCCGGGGCGCGATCACGATCAGCACCAGGATCACCGACACGGCCACCGCGGAGACCTGCGGCGCGGTGAGCGCGAAGCCGTCACCGGCCAGCAGCACGAGCACCACCATCGCGGCGGTCAGCGCGACGATCAGCAGCGGGGCGAACGGCATGACCGGCGTGACCGTACGCTGCGCGATCAGCAGGAACGCGGTCACCGCGACGACCGCGACGGCGGCGGCCAGCCCGGCGGCGGCGGTCCAGGCCACGCCGTCCGGGTCGCCGTCGACGGCGCTGGACGCGGCGACGGCCGCGAAGAACGCCGCGCCGCCGCCGAACAGCAGCGGGAACGCGCCGTCGGTCTGCTGGCGGGCGCCGACGATCGCCGCGGTGAACAGCCCGGCCGCGAGCACCGCGCCGGCGATCACCTGGGGCAGCATCGGCCCCCGGTCCACGAGTACGGCGGCGATCAGGCCCATCGCCACCAGGGAGAGGACGAGGAACAGCACCCGGCGGTACTCCGGCTGCCACCTGTCGGCCCGCCGGTTCACCACAGTGGCGACGCCCTCGGCCAGGTCGTCGAAGTCGAGTTCGGGCAGCGGGTCCTGTGCCGGGCGCAGGTGCAGTTCCTCGCCCTCCAGCCAGTCCAGGCTCTCCGGCGTGCCGGACAGCTCGAACGGCGGCTGGCCGAGGCGTTGCAGCACCCACGACTCGTCGGGCACCTCGCCGTCGGGCACCCGGGCCACGTCGGTGGTGTGCCGCACCAGCAGCGGCATCAGGTTCGCCACCGGCATCCGGGCCGGCACGGCCAGGTCGGCCCGGCGGGCCGGCCCGATCACCGTGATCCGGCACAGTTGGTCGTTCAGCGCTGCGGTCACCAGCGAGCCTCTCTCATCGGGCCGTGTCCGACACGAAACCGGTCTGCATCAGGCGTACGCCGCGCCGGGTGACGAGCTGGGCGCGCCCGGGCGGCAGTTGACGGGGCTTCGCCTCGCCGAGGAACTTGCCCTCCTCCTTGGGGTAGGAGAAGAGCGTCGCGGGCGTGCCCAGCTCCCACATCCGCCGGATCACCGGGTCCATCATGGCCCGCATCGCGCCGGAGGTGCTCCGCGCGACGATCACGTGCAGGCCGATGTAGGCGCCCTGGGCCAGCAGCGGCAGGAGCGGGTCGAGCGTCGAGCCCATCCCGGTGCTCTTGGTCATCAGGTCGTAGTCGTCGACGATGACGAACAGCTCCGGCCCCTCCCACCAGTCGCGCTTGCGCATCCGCTCGGACGAGACGTCCGCCCCGGGCATCCGCCGGTTCATCGAGACCGACGCCTGGCCGGCCAGCTCGTGCATCTTGTCGCCGGTGAACGCGAAGCCCACCTGGTACGCGGCGCCGATCGCGGTGTCCAGGTCTCGGCGCGAGTCGCCGAGCACGACCTTCGCCCGCTCCGGCGGGTAGTGCTGCTGGATGGACCGCAGCACGAGCCGCAGCAGGTTGGTCTTGCCGGTCTCGCTGTCACCGAGGACCAGCATGTGCGGGGTGGTCATGAAGTCGTGCCAGACCGGGGCGAGACGCTGCTCGTCCTGGCCGATGACGAACTTGAAGTCGGACTCGGGCGGCGGCAGCGTCTCGACCATCAGGTGCGCCGGAAGCATCCGTACCGGCGGGGCGGCCGGGCCGGGCCAGAACGTGCCGATCTCCTCGACCACCGACTTGGTGGCCTCGGCCAGGTCGCCCACCTCGGAGCTGCCGTCCATCCGGGGCAGCGCGGCCAGGAAGTGCAGCGCCCCCGCGGTGAGGCCGCGGCCGACCTGGTTGGGCACGGTGGCCGCCTTGCGGGAGCCGTGCTCGGACTCCATCGCGTCGCCGAGCCGCAGCTCCAGCTTCGTGCCGAGCAGGTCCCGCATCCAGGTACGCAGCTCCGACCAGCGGGTCGCGGTGACGATCACGTGCACGCCGAAGGACAGGCCCCGCGAGGCGAGTTCCTGGAACTTCTGCTCCAGTTCCTGGAAGTCCTGCTTCATCGTGTACCAGCCGTCGATGACCAGGAAGACGTGCCCGAAGCCGTCCTCGATCACCCCGTCGGCGACCCTGGCCAGGTAGCTGGTCATGGAGTCGAGGCCGTGCCGCGCGAACTCGGCCTCGCGCCTCTCCATGACCTGGAGGACCTCCTCGACCGTCCGGACGACGCGGTCGCGTTCCATCCGGGTCGCGATCGAGCCGACGTGCGGCAGGCCGGCGATCGAGGCGAGACCACCGCCGCCGAAGTCGAGGCCGTAGAACTGCACCTCGCGCGGCGTGTTCGCCAGCGACAGCGCCAGGATCAGGCTGCGCAGCAGCGTCGACTTGCCGCTCTGCGGGGCGCCCGCGATGCCGACGTGGCCGTCCGCGCCGTTCAGGTCGACCACCAACAGCTCGCGCAGCTGCTCAGCGGGCCGGTCCACCACGCCCACCGGCACCCGCAGGCCGCCCTGGACGGCCGGGTCGTCGATGGTCATGCCGCGTACCGGGTCGGGCAGCACACTCGGCATGAGCGAGTCCAGGCTGGGCGCGCTGGACAGCGGCGGCAGCCAGACCTGGCGGGCCGGTGGGCCCGAGCCGGCGAGCCGGTCGAGCAGCACCTCGACCAGGCTCGGCCCGTTCGCGTCGGCGGCGGGCTCCTCGACCTGCTCGGCCGGGCGCTCCGGCCCGGGGTCGTGGCGCACCGCGACCTGCCGGGTGGTGAACGGCACCACGTCCGCGGTCGGCTCGTCCCCGGCGTCCGCGACGCCGCCGCGGCGTCCACTTCCGGTGTACGCGCCGGAGACGTACGCCGCCTTGAAGCGCACCAGGTTCGTGGTGTCCACCTTCAGGTAGCCGTTGCCGGGCTCGGGCGGCAGCTCGTACGCCGCGCCCACGCCGATCACCGACCGCGACTCCATCGAGGAGAACGTGCGCAGCGCCAGCCGGTACGACAGGTGTCCCTCGACCCGGTTGATCCGCCCCTCGTCCAGGCGCTGGGAGGCGAGCAGCAGGTGCACGCCGAGCGACCGGCCGAGCCGGCCGATGGACACGAACAGGTCCATGAACTCGCTCTTGCTGGACAGCAGCTCGCTGAACTCGTCCACGATGATCAGCAGCACCGGGAAGGGCACGAGCTGGGCGCCGTTGCCGCGCGCCTTCTCGTAGTCGAACAGCGAGGCGTGACCGCTCGCGCGCAGCATCTCCTGCCGCCGGGTCATCTCGCCGTTCAGCGCGTCCTGCATCCGGTCGACCAGCGGCAGCTCGTCGGCCAGGTTGGTGATCACCGCCGAGGTGTGCGGCAGCTTGTCCATGCCGAGGAAGGTGGCGCCGCCCTTGAAGTCGACCAGCACCAGGTTGAGGATCTCCGAGCTGTGCGTGGCGGCCAGGCCGCAGACGAGGGTGCGCAGCAGCTCCGACTTGCCCGAGCCGGTGGCGCCGATGAGCAGGCCGTGCGGTCCCATGCCGCCCTGCGCGGACTCCTTCAGGTCCAGCTCGATGACCTCGCCCTCCTCGGTGACGCCGATCGGCACCATGAGGCGGTTGCGTTGCGGTGTGCGGGTACGCCACAGGGCCTGCACGTCGAAGGTCATGGCGTCGCGGATGCCGAGCAGCGTGGTCAGTTCGAAGCTGGTGTCCAGCGGCTCGTCGGAGACCTCCAGCGTGCCGCTGGTCCGCTTCGGCGCGATGATGCGGGCGAGCGCCTCGCACTGGGTCTGGTCCAGGCCGTCCCGCTTGGCCGAGCCGGTCGTGGCGCCGGCCGGGAACTCCACGACGTCGTCGGTGACTGTCAGCCGCAGCACCTTGGGGCCGCCGGGCATCGCGCCGGTCAGGTCGAGCAGCACCACGTTGCGGATGCCCGCGCCGAGCAGGCGGGAGCTGTCCGGCAGGTCCACCAGATGCGCGACGATCACCAGGAACGGCTCGCTGGTGGTCGGCCTGACGGCCCGGTCGTGGTCGCCCCGGTCGGTGATCTCCGGGCCGAGCATGTCCATCAGTGCGTCGTGGCTGCCGGCGAACATCCGGACCGGACCTGCCGCGTCGTACGCGGTGGGGTGCGCGTTGTGCGGCAGCCACTTGACCCACTCCCACGGGCCCCGGTGCACCTCGGCGGCGAGCACCGCGATCCGCAGCTCGTCCGGGGCGTGGAACGTGGCGAGTTGCGCCACCATGGCGCGGGCCAGGTCGATCGCCGGGTCGATCGCGCCCTCGAACTCGACGCTGGTGAAGCTCGGCAGGCCGACGGAGGTGGGGATGCCGGACACCGTCCGGTACGCCTCGGAGAACCGCCGCAGCGAGATCGACGACAGCGGTTCGAGGTCCTCGATCGGCTTGGTGGACGGCGGGTTGAACTTCAGCATCGCGGTCTGCCGGCCGAGACCGATCCGGACCCGGCCGAAGTCGTCGTGGCTGGGCCGGCGCTCCCACAGCCGGCTGCCCATCGCGATCGACCACAGCCAGCCCGGCTGCGGGTTGTTCCACAGCACGTGGCGGCGCTGCTGGTCGGCCGCCTCACGGGCCTGCTTGCGCAACTGCCCGATGTAGCGGAGGAAGTCGCGCCGCTCGCCGCGCATCTTGCGCTTGCGCTCGGCGGCCGCCCGGCCGATCTGCATGACGCCCATGAGCAGCATGCCGCCGGCCATCGCGCCGCCCATCACGTACATCACGGGGGTGCGGTTGTAGAGGCCGAACATGGCGAGCATCGCGCCCATGCCGAGGCCCATCGGCACGACCATCGCGAACGAGCGGAAGTCGAGCGGGGCCTCCTCCGCCATCAGCGGCGGCTCCTGGAGCTCGATCGAGCCTTCCGGCGCCTCCGGGCCGGGCGCGCGGGGCGGGCGCTTGACGGTGACCGTACTCATCCGATCGTCCCCGCGTCGGCGCCGTCGCCGCCCCAGACGGTGCGCTCCTGGCGCAGCAGCTTCACCGCGTAGCGGTCGTTGCGGTAGCGCTCGGCCACCTTGACGTCGTCGTCCTCCTCGGCCTGGCGCTTCTTCTCCTTCTCCGCCCGCTCCTCCTCGTCCCTGCGGCGTCGCTCCTGCTCGGCCCAGAACGCCTCGGCGCGGGCGGCTGCCGCCTTCTCCTCCTCGGCCAGCGACGTCGTGAACTCGGCGTCGCTGACGCCGGGCTCGCCGCACCGGCGCATCTTCTCCAGGTCGGCGCTGAAGAAGTCGAACGTGCCGCCGGCCGGCCGGGGCGCCTTCGCGGGCGTGACCCGCCGCCATACGGCGCGCGGGGGCTGCGGTGTCTCCGACATGGTCACCCTTCCCTGCCGTCGTCCGCTGACGTACCGGTCAGCCAGTCCGCGTCGCTGAGGTCGTCCCAGTCCGTCGTGTCGTCCGGGTCGTCGTCCGGCCGGACCAGCGGAACATGGTCGTCGGCGGCCGGCCGGGCGCGGTCACCGCCCCAGACGGCGTCGTCCTCGCGCAGGCCGGCGGCGGGCTCCCGGTCGGCGCCGGGCTCGCGGTCGTCGTCGCGATCGGAGCGACCCCGGACCGTACCGGCGCGGGCCGGGTCGTCGGGGTCCGCGCCGGGCGTCGCGCGGCCGGAGGGCTGCGGGCCGGGACCGGCGAGTCCGGCCACGGCGGCGGCGCCGGCCAGGCCGAGCGCGCCGGGGACGGCGACGGCAACCTCACCGTCGGCCACGGCAGCGGCGACGCCGGCCTTCCGGTGCGTCCCCTCCGGACTGCCGCCTCCCGGCGAGACCGACGGGTTCGACTGCGCGGTCGGGTTCGGCTGCCCGGACGGGTTCGGCGTGGCCGTCTGGGCGGGTGGGTTCGGCAC
>NZ_LEKG01000136.1:0-21175 GCF_001029515.1 Micromonospora sp. RV43
ACTCGACCGCCGGCCGCCCGGGCCGGGCATCAACAACCTTCGTCACACGCACGCTGGACAACGTAGGGGCTCCACGAGCCGCTCACAGAATCGCTGGAACCGCAATTGTCCAGATAAGAAGGTGGCCACTCCCGCCGAGCCAGTGGGAGGGGGTTCGGACGTTGCCGACACCGTGCGCCCGTGACGGCAAGGGCCCCGGCCACCCGTACGGGCTGCCGGACCTGGTCGAGCCGACCGGCACCCGTCACAGCCTGCTGCCGACGCCGACCGCAGTGGCCCACGGGTCGAACATGTCCCCCTCGGCGGGGGCGGCCCGCCGGCCGTCCCTGGCCGGCATCGCCTCGCGGTTGCTGCCGACGCCGACGGTGGCCGACAGCCGGTCCTCGGCGATCGCCACCGCCGGACGCACCACGCCCACCGGGCGCGCGGGCCGGGCGCCGAGCGACGCGGCGCGGCTGCTGCCGACGCCGAGAGCCAGCGACACCGGCACCCCGGGCCGACGGGCCGGCGTCGGATGGCGACCGCCGCTGTCGCAGGTACTGCTGCCCACCCCCAGGGCAACCGACGGCACCAAGGGCTGCCCCGGGCAACGCGGGTCGCACGGCGACCTCACCCTGCCGTCGGCAGCCGTGCAAGTTCCGGTCCGGACGCTGCCTACTCCGCGCGCCTCCGACGCACACGGGCCGGGTAAGCACGGTGACGGTGGCGCGGACCTGCGCACCACCGTGGCCGGGCTGGGCCAGCCCGACGCCGACCGGTGGGGGGTGTACGCCGCGGCGGTGGCCCGGTGGGAGCTGCAGCTCGGACGGCCCGTGCCGGAGCCGACCCAACCGGGGCGGCACGGCAAACCGGTCCTGGCGCCGCCGTTCGTGGAATGGCTCATGGGCCTCGACGAGCACTGGGTCACCGACCCAACTCTCGGGCTGCCGCGCACCGCCGCACTACGGGTTCTCGGCAACGGCGTCGTCCCCCAACAGGCTGCCGCAGCGTTGCGGCTATTGCTGTGCCCCCGTCGGTGGGAGGTGCGCGCGTGACCAGCGGTCGCCGCAGGTGGAACGCACTACGACGGATTCTCCGTCCGGCCTACCTGCTCGGTGCTGTTGGCAGATGGTGCGCCCAGCCAGGCGTGGACCGTCGCGACCTCATCGTCGGAGAACGTGATCTCCGCTGCGTCGGCGCGGCTGAGAACGTTGCCGACGAACGCTACTGCGATCTCGTCGGCTGTCGGTGGAGGTTGGCGGTGCAACGGGCAACCGCCGAACGACGTGCCCCGCACGACGAACCCGACGGCGTTGCGGCTGACCGGCAGCCCCTGCTCACGAAGGTGGTCACGAGCCCAGCTGGTGCACTGGGTCCAGTTGAACCGCTGAGACTGGGCGTACTCCGCGAGTGTCCGGTAGATCGCCGGCCACCAGGGTTGCGGCATCCGCGGCAGATCGAGCTGGTCGCCCAGGCGCTCGACGGGATCCGGCAGGGCGACGCGTGGTGGCGTCGCGGTGACGGCCTTCGGAGCCGGATGGCGGCTGGTGTCCCAGAGCAGGTGCTGCGACATCCGCAGGTCCGGCAACGTCAGGCTCGCCACGGCTCGGGCGAAGCTGCCAAAGCCGAACCAGTTGCTGTCGCTGACCGACGGACCGAGCTGCGTCCGCAGCCGGGAAGCGAGCGAAGCCATGTTCAACGGCTCGGTCGCTGCGGTGTACTCCTGGGTCACGATTGACCGGAAGGCCTCGTAGGCCTCGCTCTGACCAGAGGCAGGAATGTCACCGTCGACAGCGGCCACATGTTCGTCGAACCCCTCCTCCACCTCACTGTCGGGCTCGTCGTCGAGGTCGACCGACTCGCCCTGCACCAGTGCCAGCAGTTGCTGGCTGTCGAGAACCTGGTCGGCGATCGCGGTGAAGGCCTCAGCCGCGTCGGCCGGTGACACGATCATCGTTCGCCGGTCGGAGCGGCGCAGGCGTTGCAGCAGAGGGGTCATGTCGGAGTCGCCAGAGGCGATCACGAACTCGTCGTACCGGGTGTCGGCGGACAGCGCGTCGACGGCGTCGACGACGATCCTGATGTCGGCCGCGTTCTTTGTGCTGCTGTAGCGAGGGCAGTCGATCACGTCGAAGCCGGCTCGAACGAACGAGGGCCGAAACTTCGAGAAGTACAACCGCGTCTGCTCCCCGCCCGGGTCTGGGCGGTACACCCAGCCTGCGGGATTGAGGTAGCAGCGCAGGACCAGCCAGCGCCGCGCGCCATCCGTCGTGGCCGTCGTCGCCAGCCTGCGCAGCCATCCCGCCGGATCCTCGGCGAAGTGAACTGCCACGTCCGGATCCAACTTGTAGAGGCCGCTGAACACGTTATCGAAGTCGAGGTAGAGCGCCGCCCGAACGTGACTCACGAGCGCAACCTACCAACCCTGAGCAAGGACGCCATCACACGTACTGCCCCGCGGCAGTACGTGTGGTGGCGCGTGATGGTCCGCCACAAGCGAGGCCCACACCTGTCCGACCTGACTCCACTTCCCTCTCCCCTTTCGACGATTCGGAGTAATCACCGTGACCAGCCACGACATCGGTCCCCCAGAAGCGCCCAGCACCCCCGCCAGCGGTGGCGGAGTGTGGACCGAAGAGCGCATCCGCGCACTCGGCGCGATCACCGACCTGCCCACCGCCGGTCGTGTCTTCGGCCTGGGACGAGCCCTGTCCTACGACCTCGCCCGCACCGGCGAATTCCCAGCGCCGGTCCTGCGGGTCGGCGCCCGCTACAAGGTGCCCGTCGCCGGCATCCTCACCGCCCTGGGCCTGCCGCCGTCGCCCGGCGACTTGACCCCGAGCGGGATGCGAAGCGTCGATCACCACGACGAAATCAGCAGCATCGACCCGCCGCACACCGGCGGCGACGGAAAGAAGGAACCGTGACCCGCGCCCGTAACCCCGAAGGGGCCCTCACCAAGCGCTGCACCTGCACCGACCCCGACACCGGCAAACGGCTCGGCAGCCAGTGCCCGAAACTACGCCGCCCCGGCGGCGGCTGGCACCCCACCCACGGCGCGTGGGGCTACCAACTCGAACTGCCCGTCCGGCCCACGCAGCCGCGCCGGCAACTGCGTCGCTCCGGCTTCGACAGCCGCGACACCGCCACCGCCGAACTGCGCCACGCCCGCGCGCTACTCGACCTCGCCGGCGGCGAGGCCGACCTCGCCATCGAGGTCGGGGACCTGCTGCACGCCTGCCGGCCCGGCACGCCGCTGCCCGACCGCGACGCGGTCGCCGCCCGCATCCGCGCCGGCGTGCCCGCCTCCGTTCCCACCACCACCGGCGAATACCTGACCGCCTGGCTGGAAGGACGACGCGGGTTGGCGGAAAAGACCGTGCGCGGCTACTCCGACCACATCCGCCTGTACCTGGTCCCCCACCTCGGCAAGATCCCCATCCAGAGCTTGCGCACCGCCCACATCGAGGCCATGTTCACCGCGATCGGTCGCCAGCAGGACGCCATCCGCGCCGCCCGCGCCAGCACCGACCCCGACGTACGCGCGCGCGTCAAAGGCGTCCGGCCGATGGAAGCCTCCAGCATCCAGCGGCTCTACGCCACCCTGCGCAAAGCCCTCAACGATGCCGTCGTCCGGGCCAAGCTGATCCCCACCAACCCCGCCCTCGGCGTCGAACTACCCACGGCCAAGCGACCCAAGGCGCGGGTGTGGACTGTCAAGGCGGTCGAGCACTGGCATGCCACGGGCAAACGGCCGAGCCCGGTGATGGTGTGGATGCCCGCACAGGCCGGGCGGTTCCTCGACTACACCGAACGACACGACATCGTCCTCTACGCGATGTTCCTGCTCATCCTGCACCGCGGTCTGCGCCGCGGGGAGGCGTGCGGCCTGCGCGACCACGACGTCGACCTCGACGCCGGCTACCTCACCGTCGTCGAACAGATCACCACCGTCGGCTACACACCCATCACGCGACCCGTCAAGAGCGACGCCGGTGACCGCATGGTGCCCCTCGGCCCGAAAACCATCGCCGTCCTGCGGACCTACCTCGACATGCGCCGCCGGTGGAAGAGTGTCAGCGGTGACGACTGGCCAGACACCGGCCTGTTCTTCGTCCGCCCCGACGGCAAGCCGTGGCACCCACAGACCATCAGCGACCGGTTTGACCACCTGGTTGCCAAGGCGAAGCTGCCGCCCGTGCGGCTGCACGACCTACGCCACTGCGCCGCCACCTACCTACGCCACGGCGGCGCCGACATGAAGGAGGTCCAGGAAACCCTCGGCCACTCCACCATCGGCTTGACCTCCGACACCTACACCAGCGTCATCCTCGAACTCGAACGCGGAAGCGCCGACGCCGTCGCCGACCTCATCCCCCGCGACGACACCGCCGCCTAGCCCTGGTGCGGGGCGACAGGCGGCTCTTGCCGCAGGGCAGTCGATGAAGCCGCGATCCGTCAACCTACCCGCCCCACGCCTAATCGAACATACATTCGACGCGGCTGTGAAGGTGGTGCGGAGTTGGTGGCACAGCAGCTGTGGACGGCTCGCCCGCCGCGACGTATGGCTGGTACGCCACACCCGGTGGCAGGTCGTCGCCCGCGCCGGCGACCTCATTGGAAACCCCGCCACGAGGCTTCAGGCTCCTGGCGCTATCGCTGATGGTTTTCCGGTGAGGCGCGACCGCTGTCCGCTCGATGAAGCGCCTTTGCCACAACTGCCTCGGCCAGCGCTGCTGATCTGGAGATTTCCTGCACGGCCGTTTCCGGCAGCCCTCCTGGGGCAAGGCCCGCGCCGACGGTGATGCGACGCAGATCGGCACACTGGTCGGGCGTGGTGCCACCTATGGGTCCGCAGAAGCTGAGAACGTCCCGAGCGGCGTAGCCGTCGGCAATGTCGATGGCCTGCTGGGCGGTCTGGTAGAGGATTTCTGCCGCGAGTTTGGGCCGAGTAGGCGTGGCGAGGATCGCGGTGGCGAGTCCGAGTCGTGTGCGGTAGGACGCGTAGTTGGGCGCAGATATAGGCGCCGCGAGTTGTTCGGTGGCGACCGTGAGGTGGTGAGTGGCGTTTGCGTCTGCCGGTCCTATACAGATCACGTTGAGGCAGGTGGCGACCTGGTGCTCCCATAGCTGGGTGAGTGTGCTGCTGCCGAGGATTTTGCGTCCTTGATCGGGTTTGCCCTGGATGCAGGCGGCGATGACGGCTGCTTGTCGTCCTTCCATCAGGTGGCCGCCGATGCCGTTGTGCTTGCGAGCGTGCTCGGCAGCGCCGGCCCAACGGTTGCTCAGGGCGAGGATGCGGATGCCTTCGCCGAGCAGTTGCAGCCAGACCCACTCGCGCAGCTTGCGGCGTTCTCCAGCGTCGCCGTCGAGGGTGGCGGTGGGCAGGGCGTGTTTATCCAGGATGAGAGCGGTGCGGTGGGTGACGGCGTCGTACATGGCTTCGAGGAGGCGCAGTGCTGGCACACCGTGGTCAGCGCGGATCTGGAGGCGGGCAAGGTTAAGGACCGGTTCGAGCATGTACCGGGCTTCGAGGATCGAGAGCGGCCGGGCCGTGCGGCGGTAGGCGTTGATGTGTTGCCAGCACAGCTTCCTGGCTAGGTCAGGCATGCCGGCGTCGCTGGCGATGAGGGCCGCCTTGTTGAGGGCGTGTGCCGCGTCGGGCATCCCGTGCTCGCGCTTCTGGACTGCGGTGTCGGCCGCGTCGGCGATTTCCTTGATGCGCAGCGGCAAGGCCGGACAGTCGGGGCGCGGGCGACCGAGGAGCGGGAAGTAGCGCAGGGCGGCGGCGACGCTGGCGTGGTACATGGTTCAACTCCTGGGCAGGATGGCGGCGGTCGCGGCGTGGGCGAGGATTCCTTGTGCGTGGGCTGGTAGGTCGAGCCGGTTCCAGTGAAAGATCACGATCTGGGCCAGGACGGCGCGGATGCCTCGGCGGAGACGTCCGGCGTGGGTCGCGTCGGCGAGCTGTTGGCCCGCTGCGGCGAAGGCCGCCTGCCAGCCGCTGGCGTCACTGAGAGGTCCGCCGGGAGTGAACATCGCCGTGCGCGCGTTCGCCGGAAGCGCGAGGAGGGGCCGCATCTGCGCGGCGAGTCGGTCGATGCGGGTCGCGTCGGCGGCTGCGGGGACGGGTCGCATCTGGGCTACCTGGTCGAACATGTCCGCCGCCTCGTACCAGTCGAGTCCCGCGTGGTGCTGCAGGGTTCGGATGAGCAGCACTGACAGCTCGCGGCGGCCGATCAGTGGCGCGTGGTGTCGGGTGTAGTTGAGGACGGCTCGGCTGTCGGCGCAGAACAGCTCATGCACGATGGCCGTGCTGGTGTCTCCGCCGAACGCGGCGGTTTCGGGTTCGTAGATCCCTGGCTTCCACCCCGCGGTCACACCGTCGGCGGTGAGGTCATCGAGCAATGCGCGAACGGCTCCGTGGTGAGCGGCGCGGATCCGGAACCGCCAGTACGGATGTTTGCGCAGGAACCACCAGCCGGCCTGCCCGCCACCAAGTCGATCGAGGTGCGGGGCGAGGCTCGACCGGAACACGGCCTCGGCGGTGTTCCAGTCGATCGGCCTGATTAGGGCCTGCTGCCAGGTGTCGTCGTGCCGGCGTTGCAGAGCGGTAAGTCCGGCGGTGCGGTAGGTCTGCACGGCGGCGTCGAGGTCGTCCACGTCGACGTCGGCCCCGGCAGCCGCAGTGGCCATCGGAGTTCCCGCGAGGACCGCCTCCACGAGAGCGGCCATCCGGTGCGGGCTGACGGTCAGGCGATCAGTAGACATGTGTCCCACCTGGTGCGGGGAGGCGTGCTCGTACGCGCGGCTTCTAGCGCGAGGGACCAGCCGGACTGGCCTGTGAGAAGCCCGGGGTGATCAGGGCTAGGGCCTCGCTGGTTGAGGCGTTCAGCGAGCGTAGGGAGCTGGGCGGCGATGTCGGCTGTGCGGGCGTCGCGGACCGCCCGGTGCGCGGTGGCGTAGAGCCCGGCCAGGCCGTGACAGATGCCGAGTTCGGTGAGCCGGTCGAGTTGAGGCCCAGTCATGCTGGCCGCGAGGGCGGTCTCGGCCGCTACCTGGCGGTCGGGTTGGTTAGTGGCGATAGCCGCGAGTTGGAGGGCGCGGGCGATGCCGGGCGCGCCGTAGCACCACGACGGCCTACCAGGTACCTCTTGTTTGAACCGGCCGGCGCGTAGTTCGTCGCGGGTGAGCCATTGCGGCCACCACGGTCCGTGGGTGGTGTCCTGCTGCCATTGGTCGAACCAGGCGCACAGGCGCTCAATCGCCTCCTCCTGCCCCTTGACCTGCCGGCCGTTGCGCGTGGCGAGGGCGAGCAGGGCCAGCAGGCCGGCGGCGCCGTGGGCCATACCGAAATTGGCGTGGCCGCCCGGAGTGGGCATGAGCGGATCGGGGTCGTGGTCGACCCACCAGCCGGGAAGTTGCTGTCCGTCGTCGGTGCGGGGCTCGGTGAGCCCTACGACGTAGGTCAGCGAGTCGCCGAGTTCGTCGCTGTCAGGCAGGTCCCGCAGCAGGAGTGCGCCGAGCCCGGTGAGGCCGTAGAACAGGTCGTACTCGTTAAACGTGGCGGGTTGGCCGTGTCGGAGGCGATTGTCCGCGTCGGTGAGGCGGTCGCGGACGAGCCGCCGGACGTGCGGGGTGAGGTGTTGTCGGGCGGCGGTGTACCGGTCGCGGCCGTCGGCGGTGGCGGCGTTGAGCATGAACAGGATGGCCGGCGCCCCGTAATACAGACCGGCGTGGCGACCAGCGTCAACGCGATCGCCAGTGGCCTGTGCGACGAGATGACGCGCGGCTGTCCAGTCGCCAGTGCCGGTGAGCGCTCGCTCGATCGCCAGGAGCGCGACGCCGACCCCGCCGGTGGCGAGCGACTGCCCATCGGCTTCATCCGCTGCGGTGACGGGCTGCTCGGTGGCGGCGGTCATCGGGTATCTGCCGCTGCCAGGCAGCGCATCGCCGCCGCTCGCGCGGCATGGTTAGTGGCGCGCTCGAAGTCGGGGTCTACACCGACAGCACGCACGTGGTGCTCGTGCAGGAGGGTCCGTAGCACGGTGGTGGGGTCGCGCTGCGGCAGCAGACGCTCGTAGTAGGCCGACAAGGCGTGGTCGCGGGCCCGCCAGGCATCGGCAATGGCGTCCCCGCCGGGCAGAGCCCGCACGCTGCGGTAGTCGGTGGTGGGGTCGGCCAGCCGGCGGGCCAGGTCAGTGATCGTGCGCTCCGCTGGTGCCGCGGCTTGTTGGAGGCAGGCCAGCAGGGCGCCGTATCCGGTGTCCGGGTCGGGGGCGAAGGCGGCAGCCAGGCGTGCCATGGACGCTGCGGCGAGCGCTTGCGCGGGTATGTCGGTCTGCTCGGCGGTGCGGAGTTGAGCGATGGCGGCGGTGGTGTCGGCAGCGAAGACCTCTTCGGCGGCATGTTGGGCGGGGCCGTGGCCGTAGCGGGCGGGATGCTGGTGGTACGGGGCGAAGATGAGTTGGGCGGGTAGTGCGCGACGGGCGAGGTCGGCGGCGAACTCGGCCAGGATCGCGCAGGCGGCGGCGTGCGCGGCGGGTTCGTTGAGACGGAGGAACAGGGACAGGCGCTGGTCGGCTTCGACGCGGATGGTGTCGCGGTCCCGTCTGATCCACCAGCGCTGCAGGCCGAGGCCGGCGAGCCGGTCAGCCAGCCGGGGTAGGTGTGTGGTGAGTAGCTCGTCGAACCGGGCAGGGTTGCCGGCTATCTGCGTGTGGATGAAGGTGGAGGTGCCAGGCCGGAGCGTGTCACCCGGGGGTGCGGTGACCGGTAGTCGTCGGGCCGGCGGCGCGGTTGGTGTCATCGCGCTGAGGAATTCGGCCGGGTGGCCTCCGGTCCAGCCGTAGCCGTCTGCGGGGGCGTCTTCGCGGAGTTCGAGCCGTTCGGCGCCGCCCAGTCGGGCGCGCAGGAGAGCACGGTCGAGCGGACTGTCCAGGTCGAGGGGCAGCTGTAGCTCGTTCTGGCAGGCCACCACGCGGGCGGGCACGCGCCAGCGTCGCCGCCACTCGGTTAGAGCCGCATCCCACCGGCCCTCGGTGTCGCCTGCGCCGGGTGGCGTGTGGGGCGGTATATCAGCGGCGTTCAGCAGCCAGCGCGCCGGGGCAAGGATGACGCGGCGGTAGCGGATGCGGGGGATGTAGGGCAGGTTGCGGGCGGCTGCGCCGTGATCGAGGGGGCCGAAGGCGATGCTGCGGGCGTCGGCGACCTCGGCGAGGAACCGGGCAAGCGGTGGGGTTTGCACGATGGTGTCGAGGGCGTGCGGAATGTGCGGGACGATCCGGCGACCCGTCGGCTGGTGGACGAGGTACATCTGTTCGCTGTCGGCTGTCACGGCCACGTCGTCCAGGCTGATGTCCGGCCAGTCGGGCTGCTCGGACAGCGGAAGCACGAAGGGCAGGATTCGGCCGACGCGGGTGACGTTCTGGTTGCGCGGAAGCCGGGGCGGGAACGACACCTGCACCGCCAATTCCTCGTCAGCGTCCCGACCGCGGGTACTGAACGAGGCAGTGACCTGCTCCTGCTCGGTCGGTTCGAGGAGGTAGGAGAATCTGCCGGCCATGCTTGACGGGGTGCGTGGGGCGCCGGTGACCTGCACCGTGAACTCGCCCCGGTCAATGGCGTCGGCGGCGGTGGCGTGAACGGCGAAGGCCAGCTCGACTCGGGGCGGCCTGACGGCGGTGTGGTGATCGCCGACCGTGAGCGCCTCGATGTCGGCGTCGGTGAGGTGGATCTCGCCAGTGTTGTCGAGGATCGCCTGCTGAATCAGCGCCTGCAGGTGCGTGTCGCGTTCGGTGATGACCCGCCAGGCGGGGCGGGCGCGGGGTGCGCCGAGGTAGCCGGTCGGGTAGCCGAGGCCGGAGTCGGCGAGCAGGTCACGCACGGGTACCAGCGCGCCGGGGCCGTAACGGTCGCGGAAGCGGGCGTGGTAGTCCAGCCACGCCACCGATCCGAAGGGCTGAGTGCTCAGGCGCAGCAGCAGGTCGACGGCGAGCGCCGCTTCGGCCAGCACCGGCGGCGGGAGGCTGATCTGTGCGTCGAGGCGCACGTCGATGGCGAGCTGGTGCTCGGCGTTCGGCGCCAGCACGGTCATCGGCTCGGTTACCGCAGCTCGGATGAGCATCGCCTCCGAGCCGTCCACCTGCGCATCGTGGCGCGCCAGCTCCTGGCGGATCGCGCAGAGCTGGTCGAGACTGGCCGTCACCTGGGGCAGCTCGGCCGCCTCGGCGCTGTGCAAGGCGTCAATGACGTGGGTCAGGCCGTCCACGGCGGTCATGGGTGGGCGAAGGTTGGTGATGAGGAAGCCTCCATCGATCAGGCCGTGCAACATCGCCTCGACGGTGGCGACCGCCACATGAGGCACCTCGTGCATGATCTGTGCGAGGAGCCGATCGAACCGAATCGGCCACGCAGCGACTTGCAGGGCCAGCCTTACCGCTGCCGTGTTCCTGGTGGACGTCTCACGCAGCATTCCCGGCGTCCGCTGCCCCACCGGCGGCCAGGCGGCGACGATGACGCGGCCATCGCGCACCACGGCGGCGCTGTCGGCCACCACGAACAGCCGCCGCCGCAGAGCGTGATGCGCCTCCAAGCGGTCAACAACGCACGTGAGCCATTCGCCGTCTACCCGTGCCACCGCACGATGCTTGTCTCCGAACGTCGCGGAGGCCGGGCCGACGGTGGCGGTCGTGACGGCGGCGAACAGCCCGAATGGTGTTGTCCGTCGCTGCCAGCGCAGCAGGTAGCCGCAGGTAGCGAGGACCGCCCGACGCACGGCGGCGGCCGTCGTGCCGGACGCGTCGGCGGCGAGGAGCTGGTCGACGCGGCGGGCCAGGTGCGGGCTGGCTATCGAGATGGCGTCCCGGACGTCAGGTCGGCTCCACTGGCCGGCCAGCCAGGCGAGACCGGCCTCGGTGCTCGCCGCAGGGCCGATGAGGTCCGGCCCGGGTTCGGGACCGAGGTTGCCGGGATCGGTGCTGGCCCGGACCAACGCCGGGCCGACCGGTTCAAAGGTGCGCTGGGGCAGCATTCGACGCCTCCTGCCGCAGGGAAGGGGGGATGGCCGCCGGAGCCCGCGAAGCACGGGCTCCGGCGGCACAGAGGTGTTGCGGGGGCCTGGTGGTCAGGCCGGGTCGTACGACGAGGTGGCGCAGGCGCTGGTGTTGCAGGTGCTGCCGCAGCCGTCGCTCGTGCTGCAGGCCATGATCACCAGCGGCGTGGTCGCCTCGATCACCCGCATGTCGAGCACGAAGTCGTCGTCGGTGACGACCTCGGCGTCGATCGGCGGGGCGTCGAGGACCGCAGTCGGCGGAGCCATCGACATCACTCTCCTTCCCTACAGGGGTTGTGTGGTGCCACCTGGTCGTCAGGACCAGGAGATCGAGATAACGCCGTGCGTCTTGTCCATGACCGCGGCGTCGGCGGGGATACGCGTGTGGTCGCTGTCGGAGGGCCAGTAGCCGAAGCGGGGCTCGACGTGGCGCCCGTCGCGATCCCAGGCCCGGATCTGCTCGACCATCGCGGCGGCGGCTCGCTCGCCGTCGGGGCCGAAGGCGCGGGCCCCGAACTCGAACCCCTCCCCCTCGGTCGCGGGTCGCACCGCCAGGTAGGCGAAGCCCGCGCCGTGCACGACACCGAAGGGAAACCAACGGCGTTCGGCGGCCAGGTCGGTTCCCTCGTCGGCCGCGACCCGGCAGAACCCGGGCAGGAACCACGCGAACCACAGGTGCAGATCGGCGAACGACACCCCGTTGCCGATCGTCACACCGGACCACAGCTCGGTGCGCTCCATGGCGAGGACGCCATCGAGCCGGTCCAGCCGGTCAGGCACATCGGAGTCGAACAACAGCCGGACGTGCCGGCCGTTCGCGTCGGGCAGGAGGAACACCCGGTCCGGGCGCGCGCCGGCACCCTGCATCGGTACGAACCCAGCAACCTCCACCGACGCGCTGATGAGGTGATCGCCGTCGCGGCGGAACCCGATCGTCCTCGTCACCGCGTTCATGATCAGCGGCAGGACGATGACGCCGCCCTCACGGAGCTGGTCGAGCAGGGCGGGGGCGATATCCCACGCCCCGACGGTGACGATGATCGCGTCGAACGGTCCCTCACCGGGCACGCCGTGCTCGGCATCGGCGACGAGGACCCGCACTCGGCTGCCGTAGCCGTTTTCTTCCAGCAAGGTCGCGGCCCGGTCGGTGACCTCCGGATCGATGTCCACGCTGACCACCCGACCCTGCGGCCCGACGATCTCAGCGAGGTACGCGGCGTTCAGCCCACCAGAGCCGACCTCCAACACCGTCATGCCCGCCGCGAGGTCGGCCTGCTCCAGCATCCGCGCCTGAATGTAGGCCGCGGACACCGACGAGATCGCCACACCGTGCTCGTCGCGCTTGGTCACCACGGAGTTGTCGAAGCCGTAGGCGACGTCGAGGTCGGTGTCGGAGGGCATGAACCGCTCGCGCGGCACCCGGCGCACCGCCGCTTCCACCACCTCCGAGGTGATTTTCCCCTGGGCGCGCAGGTCGCCCACGAGAGCCGCGCGCAGCTCGGCGGCGCGGTCGGCGGCGAATCCTGTGTCGGCTGTCTGGCTCACTCGCTACTTCCTCTTCCTCGAAGCGGGTCGGTCGGGTCGGGTCGGAACACTGTTTTCCGCTGGCAACGGCCAGGACAGCATCGACGGTGCGGCCAGCGGTGCTATCGGGTCCGGGTGGGCCGGCGGCAGGGGGACGGGGGTGCCCGCTGCCGCCGGCCCGTGACCGACCATCCCGTGGACACCCCGGTCACGGCGGCCGGTCAGGTAGCCGCCTCGCGGCGACTACGGGTGAGGGCTGATGGATTTCGGGTCTCCTACAGCCCTGGCCATTTGGAGGCTCAGCGCTCGGCGGGTGGGGAGGCTGAAGTGGCTCAGCGGCTCGCCTCGCCGGCGCGGCGGGCCTCATTGGTTCAGGTCCCCTTGTGGGCGTGCACGGCGCGGCGTTCGTACGAGCCGAGGAGCACGCCGGGGTCGGCCATGAGGTCGATGAATCGGCCGAGATCGGCGTGGCTGAGTTCGGGCTGGATCAGCAGGGGCCGGAGGTGTTCGGCCGCGTCGGCGAGGATTCGGCAGCCGGGACCGCCGCCGGCCCAGGTCTCGATGCTTCGGTGGGTGCACACGGTCTTCATGCCGTTGGCGACGAGCAGCTCGGGAACGTCGTTCGGCCAGGTGGCGCGTCCGCCCGGATCGGTGACGAGCCCGTAGATCCTCGTCACGAGATGCTGAATCAGGTCGGCGTCCTCGCGGTGCGGGCGGCGGAAAACCCGAGAGGGAGTGAAAGGAAGGTCAGCCAAGATAAGCCAGCCGTCGGGACGCAGCCGGTCGATCATCTGTCGAATCACGGCGTTGGAGTCGGGCAGGGCGCCGTGTAGCCACCGCGCGACGGCGAGGTCGAAGGTGTCGGCTTCGCCGGGCAGCTCGTCACCGTCGAGGTTGCGCTGGTAGACGTCGATGACGGCGGTCGGAGCGAGATAGCTGGTGTCTTTGTCGACCGCGGTGACCCTGCCGCTTGGCCCGACGAGGCGGGCCAGGAGGGCGGTGATCTCGCCGGTGCCGGCGCCGATTTCCAGGATGCGGTGGCCGGGCCGGATCTCGAGGCGGTCCAGTTCGTGGCGGATGGTTGGGTCGAGCAGTTCGAGCAGTTGTGGCGGACGCAGCCGGCCGTTGTGGGTTGTCGTCATCCCGATGCTCCTTGTCGATCCGATTCGCAGGGCGTGTAGGCGAGGGTGAGCACTACCGGGGATGCGCGGGGCATCTCGCGCCGGTCCAGTGGTGGCGGCGGGGGTGCGGTGGGGTCGACGGGCGGCGGCTCCCACCATCGGCCCGGGGAGTAGGTGCGGGTGAGCAGGAGCAGGTAGGAGCGTGTCCGCCAGCCGGCGGACGTCAGGCGAGCGTGCTCGTAGGCCAGGACAGCGCCGGTGCTCGGGTGCAGAATGAGCAGGTACCGCTCCCGGCCGTCACCGCTGATCGTGCGGATGCCGATGCCGGAGCGACCGGCGTGGTCGAGCGTGTCGGGATGCGCGGTCAGGCCGGCGGTGTCGGCGAGGACCCACGCGGTAAGGCCGCGTCGCAGCGGGCCAGGGTTGTGCCAGGTGTTCAGCGTGGCTAGACCGTCCATGAGCGCCGCGTTCTCGCTACGCCGGGAGGTCTGCAGGTGTGCCTGCGCTAGGAGCCAGTCGGTGCTGTGGTAGGCCCGGAAGAGGTTCTTGTCGTGGAGCCATCCGGACGGCCAGAAGTCGCGGCGAAGGTTGGGGTGACGGGTCAGGGGTGGGTACCGCTGTGCCAGTTCCGCGCCGGAGTTGTCGTCGGCGTACCAGCGCACGACGTCGCGCATGCTCGGTTCACCGCCGCTGTTGAACCAGGCACGGTGGTACACCACGTCGTAGGTGCCCTCGACCGCATCGCAGGTATCCGGGGTGATCCGGGCTGCGAGGTCGAGCAGGACCGGGCGGGCTGGCTGGCCGGACCGCAGCCTCGTCGGCGGTGGAGTGCGGGTGATCCCGACGAGGTAGCCCTTCGGCATCGGCACGCCGCAGCCGTGTGGCGGTGAGGCCAGTAGCGGGAACTGTCCGCGAGCCGGTGGGGGCACACAGCCTACGGCGAGGGCTGCGGCAAGGACAGCCACGACGCTGCGGCTTGTCCGCCGGCTGCCCGCCACGGCGGGTGTCCGAGCCGCCGTCGTGCGCGTGTGTACGTCGCCGGGCTGGGCACCAGGCGCGGCGGCGACACCCTGACGTGAACGACTCTGGCTGCTATGGGGTACGGAATTCATGACGTCCTACCTGGCGTCAACTCGCCGTGACGGGCGTGCCGAGGCGTGATACGAGCTGCGCGGCCTCGCTGATTGCGGCCTGCTGCTGGGGTGTGAGGGGCTCGGCGGCGTAGCCGGCGACGACGGCGGCGAGCGGGTCGGTGACGTGGGTGGTGGTGCCGGCGAGTTCTTCGAGGAACGCGAGGGCGCAGTAGGGGACGTACCAGGGGTTGTATCCGCCTTCGTGGGCGGCGATGAGCCGGCCGTGGCAGAGCCGGTCGGCCGCGTCGATGAGCAGCCGGGTCATTTCGCGGTAGGAGGCGGCGGTGAGCATTTGCCGCGCCAGGGGGTCCCATACGTTGGCGTCGAAGCCCGCCGCGAGCAGGATCAGGTCCGGTGCGAAGCGGTCCAGCACCGGCAGGACCACCTGGTGCATCGCGGACAGGTAGGCGGCGTGGCCGCTGCCGGGCGGTAGGGGCACGTTGAGGGCGTAGCCGGTTCCGTAGCCGGTGCCGTTTTCGTGGGTCCAGCCGGAGTCGGGTGGGAAGCACCCGGCTTGGTGCAGGCTGATGGTGAGCACGCTCGGGTCGTCGTAGAAGATCGATTGGGTGCCGTTGCCGTGGTGGGCGTCGAAGTCCACGACCGCGATGCGGGCCAGTCCGAGTTCGGCTTGGGCGTGGCGGGCGGCGACGGCGATGGAGTTGAACAGGCAGAAGCCCATTCCGGCCTCGGCGGTGGCGTGGTGTCCGGGCGGGCGTAGCAGGGCGTAGCCGTTGGTGATGTCGCCGTGGACGGCGGCGGTGACGAGTTCGATGAGCCCGCCTGCGGCGAGGCGGGCGATGTCGTAGCTGCCGTGCCCGACCGGGGAGAATCCGTCTCCGGCGTCGCCTCCGGCGCGTAGATCGCTTTGGGCCTTGATGTGCTGCACGTGCGCCTCGGTGTGCACGCGCAGCAGTTCCGCGACGGTGGCCCTGCGAGGCTCGATGCTCATCAGCTCGCCGAGCAGCCCCGAGGCGTGGATCAGCTCGTGGACCCGCCGTTTGGCCTCGGGATTCTCGATGTGCGCGGCGGGTGGGATACCGGCGGCCGGGTTGGCGGGCAGCAGGCCGGCGCTGGTGCCGGTGTCGTGCCACAGGTACTCGGGATGGAAGACGTAGCCGGTGGTCATGGTGGGTGCCCTTCGTTAGTCGGGGCCGGTGCCGAAGCGGGACGGGTCAGTGCGCGGGGACGCTGGTGGGTGTTGGCGTCGCGGGCCGGGGTCGCGGGATCGGTGGCGGTGCGGGGGCGGCGGCGAGGTCGGCGACGAAGGCGTCGATCTGTCCTCGGGTGATGCCGGGCATGCAGATGAGGTGGCTGGTGTCGCCGTCGGTGGCCAACAGCCACTTCCTGCGTACCTGCCCGGGTGGGGTGGGTAGGACGACGGTGAAGGCGTGCGGGTGTCGCCAGGCGGGCCAGCCGGCGGCGTTGAGCCGGTCGGTGGTGTAGGCGGCGAGGCGGCGGGCTGCGGTGGCCCGCCACCGGTGCCCTTCGCGGCCGTGGGTGGCGATGGCGTGCCACAACAGCGCGGCAGCCAGCCCGCACCGAGAACCGGTAATGGTGGTGTCCGCCATGGCGGTGTAGGCGACACGGCTACCGTGAATGCGCAGGTGGTCGCGGATGAGCACGATCCCGCACGGGGTGGGAACGCCGAAGAACTTGTGACCCGATACCGCAATGCTGCTGATGCCGCTGGCGTCATCGAGGCGCAGCCGCCCGTCGAGGGCCAGGGGGATACCGGACAGGGCGGCGTCGACGTGCAGGTGCCCGCCCGCGTGGTGCTCGTCGAGGACCGCGCGGATGCGGCCGGTGTCATCGACCGCCTCGGTCATGGTGGTGCCGGCGGTCGCCACGACGATGGCGGGCCAGCGACGCCGCCTGCGTAGCTGTGCGGCGAGGTGCGTGTAGTCCATCTCCCCGTCGGGCTGCGCGTGAACGGAAACGCCTCGGGCTCCGAGCAGGCGCACCACCTTCGGTACGGAGTAGTGGGCGGCGGTCGAGTAGTAGATGCGGGCGGTGGGGTCACGCCGGTGCGCGGCGTGCAGGGCGGACAGGTTGCCTTCCGTGCCGCCGCTGCTCACGTAGCCCCACCGGTCGTCGGCGGGCATGGCGAGCAGGTCAGCGACCCAGGTGATCACCGCGCGTTCCAGGGCCCGCGTGTGGGCCACGCCGCCGGTGTCGGTGGGGTCGCCGATGTTGTTCCACAGCCTGCCGCCGAGGCGGGTCATGACCTCGGTGTGGTCGAGGTCCACGGCGCCGGGGAATCCGATGCTCGTGGCCGCCGCGGCGTCGGCCTCGCGTACGAGGTGATCGAGAACGGCCGTGATGTCGATCTGCGCGCGGCTCAGGTCCGCGGCGTCAGGGAGGTTCAGAGTGTGGGTCACGCCGGCAGCCCGTGAAGGTGCGCGGTGAGGGTGTGGTGCAGCGCGCCGAGGTGCCGCCACACCGCTCGGGTGGCGTCGTCGCCGTCCTCGGTGAGGTTCTCGTGCCGGTTGTAGTAGGTGACGCGGTCCGGGTCGAGGGTGCGGTTGCAGCGGATGCCGTCCACGCCCAGGCACGCGTGCGGGTCGCGGTCGATGTGCAGGGCGGTGCCGTCGGTCAGCAGCACGTACGCCTGACCTTTGAGGTCGAAGACCGACAGGCGGTGTCCGGTGGCGGGTAGGTCTCGCAGGGTGTGGGCGAGCTGGTACCAGCGGCCCTGGTCGGAGTCGAGGGTGCTGACCCCGGCACCGACGTAGGTCGCGTGCTCGGGCAGGCTCATGTCCCCGCCGTTGACCATCGAGCCCTCGGGGCCGAGGGGATGCCAGCGGCGCCGCGCGGAGGCTGCGCGGGTGATGTTGTCCCGGGCTACGCCGTCGAGGTCCGCCAGCAACCTCGGGAGGTCGTCCGCGTCTGGGGAGGCCAGCCACAGCCGGTAGGCGGTGTGCAGCCGGTAGCCGTGGGGCTCGCCCGGCGCGTCGGAGACGAAGAACAACACCACCCCGTGCGGGCCGAGCGCCTCACGCCCACCGAACCGTTGATCCGCCTCGACCATGTGACCGGTGTTGATCCGCTTGCACCGGTACGCGACCTGCTTGCGCAGGTCGGCCCAGCGGCGGACCTCCGGCGGCACCCTGTCATCGACAGGCACGTGCTCGTACGGCGGAGCCGACACGGTCGGGTGCATGGGCTGCGCGGACGGGGGCGGGGGAAGCATGGTCTCCGGCGTTCGCGAGTAGTCGGCCGGCATCCGCGCCGTCCCGTAGCCGGGCCCCGGCGCGGGGGCGGTAGGCCCCGGCGGGTGAGCGGCAGGCCCTAACCCGTACGCCGGGTGTTCCATCGGCACGGCGGGCGGTGCCGTCTGCGGGTGCTCCGGTCGCCATCCGGCTTCGGCTTGCTCGACGCTGTAGTGCCTGCCTGGAGGCGGTGTGGCCGCGTGGGTCATCATCGTCGCCCCCTTGTCAGATCGAGACGCTGATCGCGTCGGGAACGGCGTGCGTGCTCGGGGTGCCACGGCCGATACCGGCGTAGACGTCCGGACGGGACTGCCGCAGATGCCCCGCCCACACCCCGCCGAGGACGGCGGTGGCGGCGAGGATCGTGGGCAGCAGGAACGGATACAGCGAACCCGGCGCGGCACCGAGCAGGGAGCCGGCGTTGCCGACCATCAGTCCCAGCAGCACCAGCCCGCCCAGCACCCCCAACGCGGGTGCGAGCCGCCACTCCCACGCGCCGGCCTGTGGGCCGCGCACGCTCGCCGGTGCCACCATCGCCGCGACAGAGGCGGCCAGCAGCAGGCACAGCAGGCCCATCGCCCCCAGCGTCGACAGCCACGTGAACATCACCGCGATCGGCTCAGCGCCAGCTAGCGCGAACGCGCCCACCACCACCGAGGCGATGGCTGTCTGCGTCAACGAGCCGCCGCGCGGCGCGCTGACCCGGGCCGTGCTGCCGGTGCGCGCGAGAGCGGCGGGCAGGACGCCTTCGCGCGCCAGGGCGAACACATACCGGGCGACAACGTTGTGGAAGACCAGCTTCGAGGTGAGGATCGCGAGGATCAGGACCAGCTCCGCGAGCACCACCCACCCACCGCCGAGGCGTTCCAGGATCGAGAACGGCAGCCCTGCCGCCGGGTTGGCAGCCACCTCGCCGACGGCGTCGGGGCCGACCGCCACGCCCATCGCCCACGCCGCGAGGGCGTACACGCCGCCGAGGACGACCACCGCGCCGATCGTGGCCCGGCCTACCGACCGGCGGTCGACGGCCTCCTCGACCATCGATCCCGGGGCGTCAACGCCCATCAACGCCGCCACGCAGAAGGCCACCGCGCCGCCGACGCCGCTGACCGCCAGCCCCAAGGCGTCGAAGCCCGCCCACGACAGCCCGCTGTCAGCCGGCTGCCCCACACCTGCAAGGACGAACGCGGCGACGATCAGCAGCGACACCGCCAGCACGGCCACCAGGACCCGGGTGGATAGCACGATCGCCCGCGTACCGAAGGCCCCGATCACGGCCAGGGCGAGGCCCGCCCACACCCACCAGGCCCCACCGAGTTGCCCGGCCAGCGTCGCCCCGACCAACCCGTACAGACTGATCTGAATAGCGTTGTAGGCAACCAGGGCGACCAGGCCGGCGGCGACACCCCAGCCGCGCCCGAGGCTGTTGGCGAGGATGCCGTAGTAGGCCGCCGGGTGTCCCACCTGCCGGGCCATCGCCGTATACCCCACCGCCAGCAACGCCACCACCGCCGCGACGAGCACGAACACCAGTGGCAGCGCCGTCACCCGCGTGGTCGCGTAGGTGGCGACGATGCCTCCGGCGAGCACCACCGTCGGCGCCGACGCCGCCGCCCCGAACACCCACAACCCGACAGGAGTCAGCGTTCGTCGGGCGAGCGCCACCTGCATGTGCGTCGAGCTCACCGCTGCCCCCGCTCCACCAAATCCGGGCAACACGAGAGCCGGCAGCCATCCACCGGATGCCTGCTCACGTCCGCCGCATTCGCTGGGACGAGAAACACCGCCGCCGGACGTACCGGGCCGCCGCGCCAGTAGCTCCGGTCACGGTCGAGCCGCCGCTGCGCGGTCTCGACATCGGGGGTGAAGCCGAACAGGTCGTGAGAACCATTGGCCCACTCCCGTCGGATCGCATACCCCCACGCGAACTCGTCCGACGTCACGTCTCCCGCGTCCGTCACGGCGGCATCGACACGCGCAGAGGACGGCCAGGGTGGCAGCCACCGTCCGGCGTTGCACCGTGGCGGGGCCAAGGCTCGTATACGGGTCAGAGCGGACAGCATGAGGGATGCCTCCTTCGATAGCAGGGCGCGAAAGGGTGAGCCAGCGAGGTCATCGCCAGCAGGTGCTCAACCACGGGGTGGTCGGACGATCAGGGAGAACGAGGTGACGCCGGCACGGCACGACGACGCAGCGGCATAGCGGAGCGATGCGCGCGCACGCGGCACGGCAACCCGTCGGACCGACGGTCGCCAGGAGCAGGCCGCCACATCCGCCACAGCGCCGGACCGCCGGGCTCCAACAACACCGGCGACCGCGGCTCATACCCGAGCCGAGCGAACACGCTGTCTCGCGGCCGGGCACCGCTGACCTCCGCGTACGCCGGCAGCCCCTCCGCGTCGAGCCTGCGGTGATAGCTGGCCAGCAAGGCACCTGCAGCACCGCTCTGCCCGGGACCAGCCGCGAGATGAGCCAGGTAGTGATGCGGCGTATGCGGAAGCACCGCATCGACGTAGGCGTGCAGCAACGCGAACCGGGGTGCGTGCGATCCGAGGATCCGTTGCAGGTCGTACACCCACCACGCAGCCGGCACCGGCGGCTCCAACCGCGAATACCAAACCGCTACAGCGGAGTGGTCGTCGGTCGCGGCAACCTGGCCCTCGTCCAACCCGCGCGTCAGCACAAGTCGTGCGTAGCGGCGCAGAACACCGGAACGCTGACCTGCATCCGGGACCAGCCAGGCGGCCGTCGGTTGGGCCAACAGCGCATCCATCACGACCCCCGACAGCGCCTCAACGTCCTCACTGGTCGCGCTGCGGACCGCCGTCCCCGAAGGCATCATGTCGCGTCCCTCGCGGATCGGCTCGGGCCGCTGTTTCCATCATCCGCGTCCGCCACCTCCGACTCGGCAGCGTGTGCCACCCGTTGCCGGGACATCCGCCGGGCCGAATCAAGCGCGCGCTGAAAGGTTGCGGCGACGTGCAGACTTTCCGACGGAACGCCCGCCGGGGGGAGACGTTGCTGCGCCGCTGAGTTCCCCCCGCTTTGATGGAGCGGTGGTTACCTGCTGCCGGCTGGCGCAGGGGTGGCGATTGGTGGCTCGGCTGGCTCGGTCTGGCGGCTGTGCCAGGCGGTCTCGTACTCGTTCGGGCTGAG
>NZ_LEKG01000137.1:0-21141 GCF_001029515.1 Micromonospora sp. RV43
CGTCGCAGGGGACGGGTGGCGGAACGTGCGGCGGTAGGCGGTGGGGGATACGCCTACCCGCGCGTGGAAGTGCTGTCGCAGCGCGGCAGTGGTGCCGAAACCCGCGTCCCGGGCGATCCGGTCGACGCTCAGATCCGTCGTCTCCAGCAGCACCCGGGCGTGCTCGGTGCGCTGCTGGAGCAGCCACTGCGCCGGGCTGAGCCCGGTCTCGGACCGGAAGTGCCTGGTGAACGTTCGGACGCTCATCCGCGCGTGCGCCGCCATCTCGCGCAGCGCCACCGGCTCGTGCAGCCGCTGCCGCGCCCACTCGCGGGTGGCCGCTGTGCCGTTGTCAGCGCCGCGGGGTACCGGCCGCTCGATGTACTGGGCCTGCCCACCGTCGCGCCACGGCGGCACCACGCAGCGCCGGGCGGCCCGGTTGGCCACCGCGCTGCCGTGGTCCGTGCGGACGACGTGCAGGCACAGGTCGATTCCGGCGGCCACCCCGGCCGAGGTGAGCACGCGGCCGTCGTCGACGAAGAGCACGTCGGGGTCGAGCCGTACGCCGGGGTGCAGGCGGCGGAAGCGCGACGCGTACGCCCAGTGCGTGGTGGCCGGGCGGCCGTCGAGCAGGCCGGCGGCGGCGAGTACGAACGCGCCGGTGCAGATGGACATGACGCGGGCGCCCCGGTCGTACGCGGCCCGCAGCGCCTGGGCCACCTCGGCGGCAACCGTGCCGTCGTGCAGCGGCGAGCCGGAGTGGATGCCGGGGACGATCACGGTGTCGGCGCGCTCCAGCAGCTCCAGGCCGTGGTCGGGGAGGACCTGGAAGCCGGCGCTGCTGCGTATCGGCAGGCCGCCGGGGGTGCAGGTCGCCACCGTGTACAGCGGGGTGCTGTCGTCGGCGCGGGCGGCGCCGAGAACCTGGGCGGGGGTGCCGAGGTCGAGCGCGACCACGCCGTCGAGGGCGAGGACGGCGACCCGGTGCGGTACGGACATGGCCCGATTATTGCGCACAATGGCTTTCCGGCCACTCGTCGCAGGAACCGCCCGGTCCGAGACTCGATTGGTGACACGATCCCGCCTGCACCCGGCCTGGCTCGTCGCCGCCGTGGCCTTCGTCGCGCTCGTCGGTGCCGCAGGTTTCCGCGCCACCCCGGGCGTGCTGCTGCACCCGCTGCACGCCGAGTTCGGCTGGCCGCTGGCGACCATCTCCGCCGCCGTGTCGGTCAACCTGCTGCTGTACGGCCTCACCGCGCCGTTCGCCGCCGCGCTGATGGACCGGTTCGGCATCCGCCGGGTGGTGGCCGGTGCGTTGGTGCTGGTGGCCGCCGGCAGCGGCCTGACCGTGGGGATGACCGAGAGCTGGCAGCTCCTGCTGTGCTGGGGCGTCCTCGTCGGGCTGGGCACCGGCTCGATGGCGCTGGCGTTCGTGGCGACGGTGACCGGGCGCTGGTTCGTCAAGCGGCGGGGACTGGTGACGGGTGTGCTCACCGCCGGGGGCGCGGCCGGGCAGCTCGTCTTCCTTCCGCTGCTCGCGGTGCTGGTGCGCGACCACGGCTGGCGCACGGCGGCACTCGTCGTCGCCGGGGCCGCGCTGGCGGTCGTACCCCTTGTGGTGTGGTTGTTGCGGGAGCATCCGGCGGACCTGGGGCGGCCCGCCTACGGCGCGACCGAGGTCGTGCCGCCGGCCCGGCCGGAGGGCGGCGCCGCGGCGCGGGCGGTCGGCGCGCTCGCCGCCGCCGCGCGGACGCGGCCGTTCTGGCTGCTCGCCGGCGGTTTCGCGATCTGCGGCGCGACCACGAACGGCCTGGTCGGTACGCACTTCGTGCCGGCCGCCCACGACCACGGCATGCCGGAGACCACAGCCGCGGGTCTGCTCGCCGTGGTCGGGCTCTTCGACATCGCCGGCTCGATCGCCTCCGGGTGGCTCACCGACCGGGTCGACGCCCGGCTGCTGCTCGGTGCCTACTACGCGTTGCGCGGGGCGTCGCTGCTGGTGCTGCCGAGCCTGTTCGCCGGTACGGCCGAGCCGAGCATGCTGGTCTTCATCGTCTTCTACGGGCTGGACTGGGTGGCGACGGTCCCGCCGACTGTGGCGTTGTGCCGGGAGTGGTTCGGCGCGTCCGGCGCCGTGGTGTTCGGCTGGGTGTTCGCCGCGCACCAGTTCGGCGCCGCGCTGGCGGCCACCGGCGCCGGTCTGGTCCGGGACCGGCTCGGCGACTACGCGCTGGCCTGGTACGTGGCGGGCGCGCTGTCGGTCGGCGCGGCCGGGCTGTCGCTGCTGCTGCGGCGCCGTCCCGCCGGCGAACCCGCGCTCGCGCTGCCCGTGGCGGCGGGCCGGCGGGCCTGGAGCTACCGCGGCTGACGGGTGGGCGCCACCGGGGCCGGCGGGGCGGCGCTACCGGGGCCGACCGGTCAGCCGGCCGCCCACTGCTGCTCGGGAGCGCCGCTGCACGGCGCCTGCTCCAGCTCGCGGCCGGGCTCGGTGCCCGCGTCGTCGACCTGCGCGCACTTGCCGCTGTGCACTGCCACAAGCAGCGCCGCACCGTCACCGGCCTGCTGGAACCGCCACTGCTGGTTGGCCTGCCCGTTGCAGGACCACTGCTGCACGTCGACGCCGTCGTCGGTCTTCGCCTCGTTGACGTCCAGGCACTTGCCGCTCGCCGCGTTGACGAGCAGGTAGGTGTCGTTCGTGACCGGCGTGACCACCCACTGCTGCTCCGGCCCGCCGGTGCAGTCGGCCAGCGCCGCCTGCGCGCCCTCGGCCTCGTCGCCCGTCACGCCGAGGCAGCGTCCGGACGGCACGCCCCGGATCACCTTCGGCGTGGCCACCGGCGCGGCGGGTGTGCTCGGCGCCGCGCTCGGCGAGGGCGACGACGACGGCGTGGGCTCCGCCGTCGGTTCCGCGCTCGGCTCGCTCGGCTCCGCTGTGGGCACTGCCGCCGCCGGCACCACCGGCCGGTCGTCACCGCCGCCGAGCACGCCGGTGGCGAAGAAGACCCCGAGGAGTACGCCCGCCACGCCGACGCCCAGCGCGATCCGCATCAGCGGGTCCTGGGGCAGCCGGACACCACGGGCGCCACGGGCGCGGCGGGCGCCGTAGACGGTGCCGGACGGGTCGGAGTGCGGGTCGGCCATGGGGGCATAGTGACCCACCGGGGCCGCCGGGTGCCAGTCGCCCCGGCGGCACGGTGACTCAGTCGACGACCCGGACGTCCTTCCAGAACGCCACCCGGTCGCGGACCATCTCCGCGTCCGGCTTGGGATCGGGGTAGTACCAGACGGCGTCCGGGCTGGTGGCGCCGCCGTTTTCGAGCGTGTAGTACGAGGCCGTGCCCTTCCACGGGCAGACCGTGTGGGTGTCGGACTCCCGGATCAGGTCGTCGCGCAGCGCGGCACGGGGGAAGTAGTGGTTGCCCTCGACCACCACTGTGTCGTCGCTCTCGGCGACGACGAGGTCGTTCCAGACGGCTTTCGGCATGTCCTCCACGCTATGCCGGTGGGCGCGTGCCGGCCACCGCTCAGCGCGTCGGCTCCTCGTCCGTCACGTCGGCCACCGTCGCGCCGAGCGCGGCCAGCGCGGTGTCCGCGTCGACCGCGACGGCGAGGCCGTGCTCGCCCGCGCCGAGCGTGATCTCCCGGCCGCGCAGCCGCTCGTCGGCGACCACCGGCCAGGCGGTGGTGGCGCCGAACGGCGTGATGGTGCCGCGCGCGTACCCGGTGGCGGCCTTCGCCGCCTCGGCGTCGGGCATCGACAGCCGGCTCACCCCGAGCAGGGCGCGCAGCTTCGGCCAGGAGATCACCCGGCCGCCGGGCGTCAGCACGAACAGCAGATCGCCCTCGCCGCGGCGGACCACGATCGTCTTGACCACGTCGGGCACCTCGACGCCGCGCGCCGCAGCCGCCTCGGCGAGGCTCGCGACCGGGCCGTGGCGGATCACCCGGTACGGCAGGCCGGCGTCGTCGAGTGCGGTGAGCGCGGGATTCGGCATGGCGGTCACGGTAACGCGCGCGTCGTCGGCCGGTCGCGGAATGGCCACCGTGGACATCCCACGAATTGTCGTACCCGAGCGTAAGGTGATCTCATGCACGCTGTCCGTGATCATGAACGGGCGGTGGACACGCTGCGGCGCTCCTACGCCGCGGTGCCCGCCGGGGAACCCGTACGGCTGGCCAAGCAGACCTCGAACCTGTTCCGGCCCCGCTCCGCGCCGCGTACGCCCGGCCTGGACGTGAGCGGCCTGACCGGGGTGCTCGCCGTGGACCCGGCGGCCCGCACCGCCGACGTGCAGGGCATGTGCACCTACGAGGATCTGGTCGACGCGACGCTGCCGCACGGCCTGATGCCGCTGGTCGTGCCGCAGTTGCGCACCATCACGCTGGGTGGGGCGGTGACCGGGCTGGGCATCGAGTCCACCTCCTTCCGCAACGGCCTGCCGCACGAGTCGGTGCTGGAGATGGACGTCCTCACCGGCGCGGGGGAGATCGTCACGACCCGGCCCCGGGGCGAGCACGCCGACCTGCACCGCGCCTTCCCCAACTCGCTGGGCAGCCTCGGCTACGCGACCCGGCTGCGCATCGAGCTGCAACCGGTCCGCCGGTACGTGTCACTGCGCAACATCCGGTTCACCCGGCTGGAGGAGCTGGTCGACGCGATCGGCGAGGTGGTCGCCAAGGGCGCCTGGGGCGGTGAGCCGGTCGACGCCATGGACGGGGTGGTGTTCAGCCCCGGCGAGGCGTACCTCGTGCTCGGCACGTTCACCGACGAGGCCGACGACGGCCCGTCCGACTACACCGGCCAGGAGATCTACTACCGCTCGCTGCGCCGGCGCACCCGGGACGCGCTCACCGCGTACGACTATCTCTGGCGCTGGGACACCGACTGGTTCTGGTGTTCGGCGGCGTTCGGGGTGCAGCACCCGGTGGTGCGGCGGCTGTGGCCGCGGCGCTACCGGCGCAGCGACGTCTATCACCGGATCGTGCGGCTGGAGCACCGGCACCAGGTGGCCGCCCGGGTCGACAGGTGGCGGGGCCGCCCGGCCCGGGAGCGGGTGGTGCAGGACGTGGAGGTCCCGCTCGACCGCACGCCCGAGTTCCTGCGCTGGTTCGCCGCGAACGTGGGCATGACGCCGGTGTGGCTGTGCCCGCTGCGGCTGCGCGAGCCGTCCGGTCCCGGGTCGGCGAAGGCGTGGCCGCTATATCCGCTCCGACCGGGCGAAACGTATGTGAACATCGGCTTCTGGGGAAGCGTCGCCATCGCGGCGGGCGCCGCCGACGGCGACGTCAACCGCCAGATCGAGCGCATGGTGTCGGAGGTGGGCGGTCACAAGTCGCTCTACTCCGACGCGTACTACGACCGGGGGGAGTTCGACCGCCTCTACGGCGGGGACACCTGGCGTGCCGTGAAGGACCGCTACGACCCGGACCACCGACTCACCGGACTGTACGAGAAGGCGGTATCCCGAGCATGAGTCTGACCGACCGAACACCGGGGGCGGCGAGCGCCCCGGCCGGCCCGCCGGCGGGCGGGCGGCGTACCGGACCCACAGTCGCGGACGTGGTCCGCGCGGTCACCACCGGCGACCTGCCCGTCCGGGTCACCGGCTACGACGGCAGCACGCTGGGCCCGGCCGACGCCGGGATCACCCTGGCGATCCGCACCGAGCGGGGCCTGTCCTACCTGCTCACCGCGCCGGGCGACCTGGGCATGGCCCGGGCCTACGTCAGCGGCGACCTGGGGCTGGAGGGGGTGCACCCGGGCGACCCGTACGAGGCGCTGCGGGTGATCAAGGACGAGGTGCCGCTGCGGATCCCGGCGATGAGCGAGGCGCTCGCGCTGGTCCGGGGCCTGGGCTGGGAACGGCTGCGCCCGCCGCCGCCCCCGCCGCAGGAGGCGGCGCCGCGCTGGCGGCGGCTGATGACCGGCCTGCGGCACTCGCGCATCCGGGACAGCACTGCGATCTCGCACCACTACGACGTGTCGAACGCCTTCTACGAGAAGGTGCTCGGGCCGTCCATGACGTACACCTGCGCGGTCTTCCGCAGCCCCGGCGACACCCTGGAGGAGGCGCAGCGCAACAAGTACGACCTGGTCGCCGGCAAGCTGGCGCTCAAGCCGGGGATGCGGCTGCTGGACGTCGGCTGCGGCTGGGGCGGCATGGTCCGGCACGCGGCCCGCGAGTACGGCGTCAAGGCGCTCGGTGTGACGCTGTCGAAGGCGCAGGCCGACTGGGCGCGGGCCGCGATCGAGCGGGAAGGACTGAGCGAGCTGGCCGAGGTGCGTCACCTGGACTACCGGGACGCGCCGCGCGAGCAGTTCGACGCGATCTCCTCGATCGGGCTGACCGAGCACATCGGGGTGCGCAACTACCCGGCCTACTTCGGCGCGCTGCGCTCCCGGCTCAAGCCCGGCGGGCGGCTGCTGAACCACTGCATCACCCGGGCCGACAACCGGGCGCCGCACCGCTCCGGCGCGTTCATCGACAGGTACGTCTTCCCGGACGGTGAGCTGGCCGGTCCGGGCCGGCTGATCAGCGAGATCCACGACGCCGGGTTCGAGGTGCACCACGAGGAGAACCTGCGTCAGCACTACGCGCTGACGCTCGCCGGCTGGTGCCGCAACCTGGTCGAGCACTGGGACTTCTGCGTCGGCGAGGTCGGGCCGGGCACCGCGAAGGTGTGGGGGCTCTACATGGCCGGCTCCCGGCTGGCGTTCGAGCGCAACGGCATCCAGTTGCACCACGTGCTCGCCACGCACAACGGCCCGGAAGGGGTGAACGGGTACCCGCTGCGTCCGGACTGGACGCCCTGACGCGACGTACCGACGAAAGGCCGCGCGGACCGCGCGGCCTTTCGTCGAAGCCATTGACAAAGAAGTTTTGTACGTACAAACTGATTTTGCCATGAGAGACGTCCTGTACCTGGAACAGCGCGAGCAGGCCGAAGTCCTGCTCAAGCCGCAGCGCATCGAGGTGCTGCGGCAACTCGCCGAGCCCCGCACCTGCACCGAGGTCGCGGCCCGGCTGGAGCAGACGCCGCAGCGCGTCTACTACCACGTCAAGCAGCTCGTCGCGGCCGGGCTGGCCGAGCAGGTGGCGCAGCGGCAGGTGCGCGGCATCACCGAGGGCATCTACCAGGCCGTCGCCCGGTCGTACTGGCTCTCGCCCCGCCTGGTCGGCCGCATCGGCGGCACCCGCCGGGCCCGCGACGAGCTGAGCCTGGGCTACCTGCTCGACCTCATGGAGGAGGTCCAGGCCGACATCGCGGCGCTCGACCGCGCCGCCCCCGAACTGCCGTCCATCGGCGTCTCCGGCGAGATCCGGGTGCCCGCCGAGCGGCGGCAGGAGTTCCTGCACGACCTGCAGACGACGCTGCAGGACCTGTTCACGCGCTACGGCGGCGCCGAGGGAGACGCCTTCAAGCTCGCCGTGGCCTGCTACCCGAAAGGCGACACGCATGACTGAGCCGATGATCATCCGCGCCCGCCTCGCCGCCCCGGTGGCGACCGTCCGCCGGGCCCTGACCGACGCCGCCGAGCTGCGCGTCTGGCTGGCCGAGCACGCCGAGGTCGAGCTGCCCCGGCGGTACGAGTTCTGGGGCCGCTACACGCCCGAGGGCGACGCGCCACACCAGCGGCTGCTGCACGCCGACGACCGGACGCTGCGCTTCGCGTGGACGCTCGACGGGGTGGAGACCACCACCGAGTTCGAGCTGGAGCCCGACGGCGACGCCACCGTACTCACGCTGCGGCAGACCCACTTCAGCTTCGAGGAGGCGATGAGCGGCAGCAGCATCCGGGGCGTGCTCCAGACGTTCTGGTACCTGGCGATCGCCAACCTCAACGACCACCTCGACGGCCGGCCGCTGCTGCCGCGTACCGACTTCACCTCCGCCGATCTGCGCGGCGAACTGCTGATCGACGCCCCGATGGACAAGGTGTGGACGTCACTCACCGACTCCGAGCAGGCCGGCGCCTGGTTCGGCTACCCGATCGGCATCGAGCCCTGGGAGGGCGGCCGGTACGCGATGGGCGGCTTCGACGCCGGTGAGGCCGCGAAGGTGTTCGACGTGACGCCGGGGCGGGCGCTGTCCATCGACTGGGGACCGACCGGCGTGACCTCCTGGGAGCTGGACGAGTCCGAGGGCCGGACGAAGCTGACGTTCGTGCAGTCCGGCTTCGACGAGGGCAACCCGCCGTACGGCGCCTGGACCGGCATCGTCTCCGGGTTCGCCGAGCTGCGACGCTTCCACGAGGTGCCGGACTGGAAGCCCATCTGGCTGTAAGGAAGGGCCCCCTCTTAACGCCTCCGGTAGAGGAGGGGGCCCCTTTTAACACGGGCGCCGGTTGGGTAATGCCGGGCGATGTTCTTCATCTTCGGGCTGCGGACCAAGGTTGTCCGGTCCGGCGTCGTCACCGCTGTCTGCCGCAACTGCGGCAACCAGGCCGCCCAGGTGATCACCCGCCGGGTCACCAAGTTCAGCCTCTTCTTCATCCCGCTGATCCCGCTGCGCACCCGGTACGGGCAGCAGTGCACGTTCTGCGGCGCCCAGTACGACATCTCCCGCGCTGAGGCCGAGCGCCTCCCGGTCGGCTGACCGGTGACCCGCTTCCTCTGCTGGCTGATCGGCCGGCAGCCCGCCACTCCGATCGCCCCGCCGGTGCACACCGCTGCCCGTCCACCCTGCACGCCCGGGCGCCGGCACCGCCGCCGGCGTCGTCCGGTGGCGGGAGCGCAGTCCCCGCGCTCGCCCTGGAACCGCTCCGCCGACCGCTGACGGCGTGGCCCGACCCCGGTATCGAACCGAAGAACCATCGCGAGCTGCTCGCTCAGTGCTGCACCGGCCGCCGGCCGCCCGAGCCGACCTGCTGTGCGTCGTCGAGCCCTTCGACCGGGAATTCCATCGCCGTACCGTGCCGGTGCCCTGGCCGGTCAACGACTGGGAGCGGGGCTGGGGGTGGCGACGCCTGAGGGAGATCTGACCGCCGTGTTAAGAAGGGGCCCTTCCTCTACCGGAGGCGTTAACAAGGGGCCCTTCCTTACACTTCATCGGATGGAGGAGCGGCTGGCGCAGATCCGGGGTGGTGGGCCGCCCCGGCGGCACAACGCCCGTACCGTCGCCGCGCTGACCGGCAACCCCGGCTGCACCCGCCGCGCCGTGCTGGACAGCGCGGGCGCGGACAAGCCGGCGCTCGCCGAGCAGCTCGGCTTCCCGGCCCGGTTCGGGCAGTCCCGTTTCGCGATCACCCGCGGCAACGCGTTCGAGGCGCAGGTCAAGGCCGCCGACGGGGCGGAACTGCTGCGCCTGGTCGCGGAGCGGCTCGGCGTACCGGTGCCGGAGGCCGCGACCTGGACCGACCTCGGCGCCGACGACGACCGGCCGGAACGGTCCCGGGCGGCGCTGACCGCGAGCGGCGACGGCCCGGCACTGTTCGACCACCCGCTGCTCGGCTTGGACGTGGCCGGCACCCGGGTGCACCTGGAACCGGACCTGGTCGCCGCGCGGCTGGCCGGCCGGTTCCACGTCGTGGAGATCAAGTCGTTCCCGGTGATCGACGGGCAGGCCGACCCGGGCAAGGTCGCCGCCGCCGCGATCCAGTCCGCCGTCTACGTGCTGGCGCTGCGCGAGCTGCTCGCCGCCGAGGGACGCGACCCGGAGCTGGTGTCGCACGAGGTGGTGCTGGTCTGCCCGCGCGACTTCGCCAACCAGCCGGTGGCCAGCCTGCTCGACGTGCGCCGGCAACTGCTGGTGCTGCGCCGCCAACTGGCCCGGATGGCCCGGGTCGAGGAGTTGCTCGCCGCCGTACCGGCCGGGTTCACGGTCGACCCGGCGGCCGATCCGGCCACGCTCGCCGCCGCGCTGCACCAGGTGCCCGCTCGCTATGCACCCGACTGCCTGGCCGCCTGCGAGCTGGCGTACTTCTGCCGGCACGAGGCGCGCGGGCAGACCGGCGCGCTGGGCCGGCCGGTCCGTGAGGCGCTGGGCGGCGTCGAGGACGTCGCCGACGTGCTGGCGCTCGCCGAGGGCGTAACCGCGCCCGAGCCGGAGCAGGCGGAGGCCGCCGCGCTGCTGCGGGCCGCCGCGCGCCTGCGCGCCGACGCCCTCGCCGGACACCCCGCGTGAGTACGCTCCGCGCACTCGCCCGGGCCCAGGCGGTCGCCACCGGGCGGGCCCAGCCGGTCGCCACGGTCCGCCACCTGCACCTGTCCGACCGGCCGCTGGTGCTGGTGCCGCTCGCGCTGGCCGGTGAGGCGAACGCCCCGCTCGCAGCGATGGTCGGCGCCGCGCCCGACGAGGCCCGGCTGCTCGTGGTGCCGCAGCCGCGCAACCGGGACCAGCGGTTCGCGTTCGCCGCCGAGCTGGCCGCGATCGTGCTGCCGTACCTGGACGAGTTCCGCGACCTGACCGAGGCGGTGCCGGTGGACCGGGGCCGCGACGTCCGCCACCGGTACGTCGACGCGCCGCAACTGCTGGTGCCGAACCCGGCCGGGATCACGTTCCTGCGGCTGTTCGGCCGTTCCACCCGGTTCCGCCGTACCGACGGCGACTATCCGGTGCACCAGTCGGTGCCGCTGCTCGGCCGCTGGCTGACGTTCTTCGCCGAGCGCGCCGAGCAGCCCGGCTCGTCGGCGTTGCTGGCGCTCACCGAGGCGCTGACGTTGCACTGGGCGACCGGGCAGAGCGTGGTGGAGGACCTGCACCTGCCGGCGGTGCTGGGCTGGCTCGACCCGCCGGCCGGGCTGACCGGCGCCGAGGCGGCGGCCCGTGCCGAGGATCCGGCACACTGCCCGCCGGCCGGTCCGGCCACCGACCCGGACTTCGACAACCGCCGGCTCGCCCCCGCTATCGAGGCGTACACCCGGGCCGAGGACGACCCGGCGGCCCGCGCGGCCGCGTACGACGAGCTCGCCGGCCTGCTGCGCGACCAGCTCGCGCCCACCTGGGAGCTGATGTGGCGCGGCGTCGGGCTGTTGCGGGCGCTGCCGGCCGGCGCGCGGGTGGCGGGCCGGTGGGCCGGTGACCGGGACGCGTTCACCGCGCACGCCGAGCACGTCGACGCCGGGGGCGGCCCGCAGCCGCGGCGCGACGGCGCGGTGGCGGCGGCGCTGCGGTTGCAGCGGCTGGAACGGGCGTCGACAGCGTGGGCGGTGCAGCGCGCCTACGACGATCCGCTGGTGATGGCCGAGCACCGGCTGTCCGGGGAGGCGTTCGTCGGCGAGGTGACGCTCGCCGACCCGGCGCGGGTGGACGACTCCGGCAAGCGGCCGGTGCTGCGCCCGCGCATCCAGGTGGTCACCACCGAGCCGGTGCCGATGCCGGTGGGCGCGACGCTGTATTCCCCGGCCCGCCCGGCGCAGAAGGCGAAGGTCGTGTTCGTGACGCCCGGCGCCGACGGCAAGACCGAGGTGGTGCTGGAACTGTCCGGCGGGATGGGCCGGGGGCTTACCGCGCCTCCCGGCAGCGTGCCCGAGGTGGGCGAGCGGATCTGCCTGACCAGCTTGTCCGACGGCTTCCTGCCGGGCGGCGCGTTCCCGGCGCCGGAGGAGACGCCGTGGACGCACGGCGGGCCGCCCGGCACGGCCGTCGCGCCGCAGGACCCGGCCCCGGCGGAGGACTGGTCCTGACCCGCGCGGCTCAGCCCAGGGCGGCGAGAGCCGTCCGCGCCTCGGCCGCCGTCGGCCGGTCCGGGTCCGCTGCGAGCAGCGCCTCCAGGCTCCGGCGGTACGCGACGTCGCGCGCCCCGTCGGCCGGGCTCGCCAGGTCCGGGGTGACGCCGCAGCCCTCCCAGTTGGTGCCGCTCGCCGCGTGCACGGGCCGGGCCACCGGCACCGTCAGTTCCAGGTGCGGGTGCAGCCGGTGCCCGACGCGGGGATGCGCGCCGCCCCGGGTGGGCTCACCGACCACTGTGGCACGGCCGAACTGCTGAAGGTCGTACGCCAGTTCCTCGCCGCCGGAGAAGGTCGCCGGACCGGTGAGCACGTGGACCGGCTTCTCCGGCGCGTAGCGGGGGACCGGCAGCCAGGCGGCGCTCCAGAACTGGCGGGTGGCACCGGAGCGCTCGTGCATGGTGTGCAGGTGCGTCGGCTCGGCGAAGAACCAGCCGCAGAGCAGCGCCACCCCGTCCGGGCTGCCGCCCTCGGTGCGGCGCAGGTCGAGCAGGAGCGCGTCGGTGCCGGCGAGCAGCCGCAGCGCGGCGGTCAGCGCGTCGCCGGCCAGGTCGGGCGGGAACACGTACGGCTGGATCTCCAGTAGCCCGACGTTTCCCGGCAGCCGTTGCACCCGGGTCACGCCGCCCATGCCGAGCGCGGCGAGGCGTGCGAAGTGTTCCTCGGTCGGGTCGTCGGCCTCGTCGGACAGCGGCTGGTCGTGGTGCTTGAGCCGCAGGTGCAGGTCGCGGTTCGCCGACTGGAGGTCGGCGGTGACGAGCGCGCCGAGCGTGGCGGGGTCGCCCGCACCGGCGTACGCCCCGGCGCGCAGGCGCTCGCGCAGGTGGCCGGCGACCCGGTCGGCGACGTCGGGCAGGACGTACTCGTCGGCCACCAGGGCGGCGGCCCGTTCGACGATGGCGGTGATCTGGTCCGGATCCATCGAGTCCCCGTTCTCGCGGTGGGGGAGAAGTAGAGCAGCCGGTTGACAAAGCGTCAAGAGAAATAGACGCTTTCGCGGTGACCGACGATCCGCTGGAGATCCGCGACCCGGCCCAGTTCAAGGCGCTGGCCCACCCGTTCCGGCACCGGCTGCTGTTCGCGCTCGGAGCCGGTCCCGCCACGCTCAGCCAGCTCGCCGCCCGTCTCGGCGCGGCGAAGGGCACGGTGGCCCACCATCTCGCGGTGCTGACCGAGGCCGGCATGGTCCGCCCGGCGCACAGCCGTCAGGTCCGGGGCGGCACCGAGCGCTACCACGAACGCACGTTCCGCCGGCTCGTCGGCGCCGACACCGACGCGGGCGCCACCGCTGCGCTGCTGGGCGCGTACGCCGAGGAACTCGCCGGTGACCCCGACCCGCTCGTGCACCTGCGACACCTGCGGCTCACGCCGGCCCAGGCCCGGCGCCTGCGGTCCACGCTGGACGAACTCGTGGGCGAGGCCGAGGAGGCGCCGCCGGGGCAGCCGCGCTACGGCGTGCTGGTCTCCCTCTACCGGCACCCGCCTGCGGTCCGCTGACCGACAGTCGTCGACTCTGGCGGCAGTCCCCGGCGCTGGCTAGGCTTGCGCCGTCCGTCGTCCGGTCCTCGTCGTCGAGGGTGCACGTCTGGAAGAGAGCCGGAGCGCATCGTTGTATCCCAGCACGACGTGAGCCTCGCCGTCGCGGCGCCGGCCCGTCATCCGCTCGTCGGCCGTGTCGGACTTGTCGCGGCCGCTGTCGTCGTACTCGGGGAGATGGCCTGGCTGGCCGCCCGTCTGCCGGGCGCAGCGCTGGTGAGCGACCTCGGCGCGATGGCGGTGTCGAGCTGGGCGGCAGTGCTCTGCGCCGGCGCGGCGCGACGTCAGCCGGCCGTGTTGCGCCGGTTCTGGGAACTGCTCGCCGCCACCATGGCCCTCGCCGCGCTCGGCCGTGCGGTGTGGACGGTGGAACGGCTCGGCGGGCTCGGCCTGCCCCACACGCCGCTGGTGGGGGGCCTGTTCGCCGCCGGCATCGTCACCGGCACCGCCGCGCTGCTCTGCTCCCGCACCGGCCCGCGCAGCGTGATCGGCCGGGCCCGCACCCTGCTCGACGGGGTCATCGTCGGGCTGGCCCTCATCCCGATCGGCTGGGTGGTGGTGTTCCACCGGATCACCGACGCCGAGCTGGCCGACCCGATGCGGACGTTCGGGCTGCTCTACCCGATGTTCGACCTGATGCAGCTCACCATCCTCGTGGCGGTCGCCGGCCCGGGCCGGCCGATGTGGCGGGCGCTCACGGTGATCGGTGCGGGCCTGGCGATCCGGTCCGGCGCGGACGCCGTCTACGTCTCCCTGGTCGCGCGCGGCGACTACACGCCGGGTCACCCGGTCGACGTCTGCTGGCCGCTGAGCTACCTGCTGGTCGGCCTGGCCACCCGCTATCCGCCGCCGAACGACGGGGAGGGCGAGGACGACGTGGTCGACTCGCCGCTGCCGCCGTGGTGGCGGGTCGCGCTGCCGTACCTGCCGGTGGGCGGCGCGATCGTCGCGGTCCTGCTGTCGCGGCAACCCAGCGGGCAGACCCCGCAGGTCGTCTTCGTCGGCATGATGGGCCTGCTCGGGGTGCTGGCGCTGCGCCAGGGGCTGGCCGCGAACGAGAACCTGCGGCTGGTCGGTCGGCTGCGCCGGCTCGCGTACTCCGACCAGCTCACCGGCCTGCCCAACCGGCTGACGTTCGTACGGCGGCTGCGGCGGGCGTTGCGCGGGGGTGGGCCGGTCGCCGTGGTGCTGCTCGACCTGGACGGCTTCAAGCAGGTGAACGACAGGTTCGGGCACGCCGCCGGGGACCGGCTGCTGACCACCACCGCGGAGCGTATGCGGGACGCGGTCGGCCCGGACGGGATGATCGCCCGTCTCGGCGGCGACGAGTTCGCAGTGCTCGTCGCAGGGGAGCGCCCGGTGTCACCCGAAGGGCTCGCGGTCCGGCTGCTGGCAGCCCTGGAACCGCTGCCCGGCGAGGAGGATCTGGGCGTCCACCCGTCGGCGAGCATCGGCATCGCCGAGTACGGGCCGCAGCACACCTCGCACACCGACCTGCTCCGGGACGCCGACATCGCCATGTACGCGGCGAAGGCGGCGGGCAAGGCCGCGTACCGGACGTGCACGCCGGAGCTGCGCGAGTCGGCGGTCAGCCGGGCCGAACTGATCGCCGACCTGCGCCGCGCGGTGGACGAGGGCCAGTTGCTGATGGAGTTCCAGCCCATCGTCGACCTGGACACCGGCACGGTACGCAGCGCCGAGGCGCTGGTGCGCTGGCGGCATCCCCGGCTGGGTGTGCTGACCCCGGCGCGGTTCCTGCCGCTGGCCGAGGAGACCGGGCTGATCGTGGCCATCGACAGGTGGGTCATCCACGAGGCGTGCCGGGCCGCGGCCACCTGGCGCGAGCACGCGCCGGACGTGACTGTGGCGGTGAACATCGCCGCCGCCCACCTGTGCCGGCCGGACCTGATCGCGACTGTCACCGGCGCGGTCGGCGCGGCCGGCCTGCCGCCCCGCGCGCTCACCCTGGAGCTGACCGAGTCGGCGCTGATCGAGGGCAGCGAGTCGGTGCTCGACCGGCTGTCCCAGCTGCGCGACCTCGGCATCCGCATCGCCATCGACGACTTCGGCACCGGGTACTCCTCGCTGAGCTACCTGCACCGTATCCCGGCCACCGAGCTGAAGATCGACAGGTCGTTCGTGTCCCGGCTGGACGCCGGCGACGCCCGCGCGTACGCCACCGTCGAGATGGTGAACCGGCTGGCCGGCGCGTTCGACCTGGCCGTGGTGGCCGAGGGTGTGGAGACCGTCGCGCAGCACGCGGCGGTCACCGCGATCGGCTGCCGGCAGGGCCAGGGCTGGCGGTACGGCCGTCCGGCCGCCCTGCCGGACCTGCTCCCCGCACTGTCCGGGGCCGGAGCCGAGCGCTGACCGGCCCGGGTCGACGGGGGCCGAAGGTCCCGGACGGGACAGGGGATTCGACCCTGCTCACCGGCGGTCCGCCGCGGCCATGATGGTTCTCGTCAACAAGACGAACACACCCTCCACACGGGAGTTTGATATGAAGCGACGGACGCTCGATCTGCTGTTCAGCATCGGTGGGCTGGGCCTGGCGGTCCTGCTGCTCGTCGTCGGCGTCGTCCTGACGACGAACGCCAACTTCGCCAACGACTACGTACGCGACCAGCTCGGCGCGCAGCACATCACCTTCACCCCGGCGGACAAACTGTCCGACGAGGAGAAGAAGTCGGACTGCCTGCGCGAGTACGCCGGCCAGAAGATGACCACCGGCAAGCAGGCCGAGTGCTACGCCAACGAGTACATCGGCCTGCACCTGAAGAACATGGCCGGTGGCAAGACCTACGCCGACCTGGGCGAGCCGCAGAGCGCGCTGCGGGCGCAGGTGGCCCAGGCCGAGCAGAGCAACGCCGCCAACCTGGCCGACCTTCAGAAGCAGCTCGCCGAGGTGACCGCCCAGCGGGAGACCGTGTTCAAGGGCGAGACGCTGCGCGGCCTGCTGCTCACCTCGTACGGCTTCAGCGAGTTCGGCCGCAAGGCCGAGCAGGGCGCCCTGGCCCTGTACCTCGGCGCGGGTCTGCTCCTGCTGCTCTCGATCGCCGGTCTGGTGCACGCCTTCCGCACCCCGGCCAACGCGACCTTCGCCGCTCCCGAGAAGGAGAAGGTCACCAACTGACCGCACCGACGACGCCCCCGGCCGATCCTGGTCGGGGGCGTCGTGCTGTCCGGCTTGACCCTCACGCAGCGGGAGGCGGGAGTCTTGGTCGCGGAAGGGAGGGAACCATGCCGTACACGGTGGGACAGGTGGCGCGGGCGGCCCGGGTGACGGTCCGGACGCTGCACCACTACGACGAAATCGGGCTGCTGCGGCCCAGCGGGCGCACGCCGGCGGGCTACCGCCGCTACGACGAGGCCGACCTGGACCGGTTGCAGCTCATCCGGTACTACCGCGAGCTGGGGTTCCCGCTGGAGGAGATCGCCGAGATCCTGGACGATCCGGACTCCGACCCGGTGGCGCACCTGCGCCGGCAGCACGAGCTGCTGTCCGGGCGGATCGGGAAGCTCCAGGAGATGGTCGCGGCGATCGAACACGCGATGGAGGCGAGGACGTTGGGGATCCAGTTGACCCCGGAGGAGCGGTTCGAGGTGTTCGGTGACTTCGACCCGGACGAGCACGCCGAGGAGGCGGAGCAGCGCTGGGGCGGCACCGAGGCGTACCGGCAGTCGCAGGAGCGCGCGGGCCGCTACTCGAAGGAGGACTGGCTGCGCAACAAGGCGGAGAACGAGGACTGGGGGCGGCGGTTCGTCGCGCTCATGGACTCGGGCGCGCCGGCTGACGGCCCGGAGGCGATGGCGCTGGCCGAGGAGCACCGGCAGCTCATCACCAAGTGGTGGTACGACTGCTCGTACGAGATCCACACCGGCCTGGCCGACATGTACGTGGCGGATCCGCGGTTCACCGCGTACTTCGAGACGCTGCGGCCCGGGATGGCCGCGTACCTGAACGAGGCGATCCACGCCAACGCGATCACCCGGTCCTGACCGGGAGCGGGTGGCAGGATGGCCGGCATGCTCATCGTCGCCGGCACCCTCTACGTCGATCCGGCCCGGCGGGACGCCTACCTGGCGTCCTGTGAGGCCGCCGTCCGCGCGGCCCGGGAAGCGCCCGGCTGCGTCGACTTCGCGGTCGGCGCGGACCTGGTCGAGCCGGGCCGGATCAACGTCTACGAGCGGTGGGAGTCCGACGAGCAGTTGCTGGCGTTCCGGGGCTCCGGCCCGGAGGCCGAGCAGGTGACGGAGATCCTCGGCGCCGAGGTGCACAAGTTCCGCATCTCCGGCGTCGAGGCTCCGTGACCGTCGCTAGATGAAGACGTCGAGAAGCAGGACGCCGAGGAAGCCGACCACCGAGATGATGGTCTCCATCACCGACCAGCTCTTGATGGTCTGCCCGACTGTCAACCCGAAGTACTCCTTCACCAGCCAGAAGCCGGCGTCGTTGACGTGGGAGAAGAACAGCGACCCGCAGCCGATGGCCAGCGCCAGCAGCGCCACCTCGGGGCCCTGGAGCGTGGCGGCCAGCGGCGCGACGATGCCGGCGGCGGTGATGGTGGCGACGGTGGCCGAGCCGGTGGCGACCCGGATGCCGACCGCTACCAGCCAGCCGAGCAGCAGCGGCGAGAGGTTCGCACCGTCGGCGGCGTTCGCGACCAGGTCGCCCACGCCGGCGTCGACGAGTACCTGCTTGAAGCCGCCACCGGCGGCGACGATCAGCAGGATGCCGGCGATCGGCGGCAGCGAGCCGCCGAGGAAACCGGAAACCTGGGTACGGCTGAAGCCGGACCGGTAGCCCAGGAAGATCATGGCGAAGATGACGCCTGCCAGCAGCGCGATGATCGGGGTACCGACGATGTCCAGCGCCTTGCGGCCGGCGGTGTCCTCGCCGAGCGTCAGCTCGCCGACCGCCCGCAGCAGCATCAGCACCACCGGCAGCAGCACCGTCACCACAGCCGCCCAGAGCGCCGGGGCCCGGCGCGATCGCCGCCCGACCGGCTCGTCGATCGCGCCGCCGGGCCGTCCGGTGCCCGGGTTGACCAGGTCGTCCGCGGTGACCAGGTCGCCGTCGGCGTCGAGCCGGCCGTCACCGGGCCGGGTCGGGCTGCGGTCGACGGCGGCGTCGCGCCGGGTCGGCAGCAGTTCGGCCGGTGCGGTGGCCGGCACGTACCGGGCGATGAAGTTGCCGAAGACCGGGCCGGCGATGATCACCGTGGGGATCGCCACCAGCAGGCCCAGGGCGAGCGTCTGACCGAGGTTGGCGCCGAGCGCGTCGATCGCGACCAGCGGCCCGGGGTGTGGCGGCACCAGGCCGTGCAGCACCGACAGGCCGGCGAGCGCGGGAATGCCGATCTTCATCAGCGGCACGTTCACCCGCAGCGAGACCAGCAGCACGATCGGCACCAGCAGCACCACGCCGACCTCGAAGAACAGCGGCAGGCCGATGAGCGCGGCCACACCGGCCATCGCCCAGGGCAGCGCGGTTCCGGAGACCCGGCCGACCACCCGTTCCACGATGCCGTCCGCCCCGCCGGACTCGGCCAGCAGACCGCCGATCATCGCGCCGAGCGCGATCAGCAGGCCCACGCCGCCCACAGTGGAGCCGACGCCGCCGCTGAACGACGTGACGATCTTGTCGACGGGTACGGCGGCGACCACGCCGAGCACCGCGGCGCCGAGGATCAGCGCCAGGAACGGATGCACCTTGCCCCACGCGATGAGCAGTACCACCGCGGCGATGCCCAGCAGGGCCGCGAGGACGAGCTGGGTGTCACCGGCGTTCGTGAGCGGTTCCGCGGGTGCGGCGAGCAGTGTGACCACGGCTATCACGCCCTTCGGTCGGTCAGCGGGGTGGTGCGGTGGGTGGTGGTTCCGGCGGCAGGCTCGGGGCCATCCGCCGCAGGGACGCGAACGTGGGTACGAGGGCGTCGTACAGCTCGGAGAAGAGGGGGAGCAGTGCGGCGTACGTGGCGGCGGAGGCGGGATCCGGGCGGACCGTCTCCTCGATCCGGACCAGATCGGCGGCGACCTCGATCGATTCGATCAGGCCGAGCGCCTGCATGCCGAGCAGCGCCGCGCCGAAGCCGGACCCCTCGTGCCCGGCGGGGAACCGCACCGGCATGCCGAGCGCGTCGGCGAGGATCTGCCGCCACAGCGCGCTGCGGGCGAACCCGCCGCTGGCGCGGACCTCACGTACCTCGTTCCCGGCGGCCCGGACCGAGGCGAGGACCAGGGCGAGCTGCTGGCAGACGCCCTCCAGCGCGGCCCGGACCAGGTGCGCCCGGCCGTGGCCGTGGGTCAGCCCGACGTACGCGCCGCGGGGCAGCGCGCTCCAGTGCGGCGCCCGCTCGCTGAGCAGGTACGGCAGCATGATCAGCCCGCCGGAGCCGACCGGCGCCGTGGCGGCCAGGTCGAGCAGCTCCTCCTCGGCGTGCTCGCCCAGCTCGGGGGCGAGCGCGTCGTTCGCCCACTGGAGGACGATGCCGCCGTTGTTGATGGCGCCGCCGACCACCCAGCGGTCCTCGGTGAGCGCGTAGCAGAACACGCCGCCGAGCGGGTCCACGCCGGGGCGTTCCACCATCACCCGCATCGCGCCGCTGGTGCCGATCGAGCAGGCCACCACGCCGGGGCGTACCGCGCCGAGCCCGAGGTTCGCCAGTGGCCCGTCGCCGGCGCCCACCACGAGCGGGGTGTCCACAGGCAGCCCGGTGGCGCGGGCCGCCTCGGGGGTGAGCCCCGGCAGCACGTGGGTGGTGGGTACGAGCTGGGGGAGCTGTTCCTCGGTGATGCCGGCGAGGCGGAGCGCCTCGGTGTCCCAGGCCAGCCGGTGGATGTCCATCAGGCCGGTGGCGGAGGCGACCGAGTGGTCGGTGACGAGCGCGTCGGCGAGCCGCCGCAGTACGAGATCCTTGATGCCGACCCAGTGCGCGACCCGCTCGTGCAGCTTCGGTTCCTGCTCGGCGAACCAGACCAGCTTGGGCAGCGGCGCCATCGGGTGGACCGGGGTGCCGGTGCGCCGGTGCAGGGCGAGCCCGGAGGGCGCGGCCCGCAGGCGCTCGGCCTGCGCGCTCGCGCGGGAGTCGGCCCAGGTGATCGACGGGGTCAGCGGGGTGCCGTCGGCGTCCAGCCCGATCAGGCTGTGCATGGCGGTGCTGAACGACAGGCCCGCAACCGGTACGCGCAGCTCGTCCACCACCGCGCGGATCACGCCGAGCACGGCTTCGTGGATGAGGTCCGGATCCTGCTCGGCCCAGCCCGGGTTCGGCTCCTCCAGGGGGTAGCCGATCGAGTGGCTGGCCAGTTGCCGGCCGGTGGTGTCGAACGCGACGGCCTTGGAACTGGTGGTGCCGATGTCCACTCCCACCACCACGGCCGGGTCGCCCACCGGTGCACCTCCTCGCCGCCCGGGGGCCGCGCTCCGCCCCGCCGTTGCGGCTGACGTTACCGACGTGTCCACGCGCGCGCATGACGAAGCGGGACCGCCGGGAGCCGGTGGCACGGAACGTGAATCGACGCGGGAGTTTCCGCCGATTGTGTAGGTCAATCAGCCGATCGGTCTAATTGGCGACTTTCGCGTGTCTTCGTACCCCTGCCGCACAGTTGACATGAATGACACCCCGATTGGTGGGCTCGCGCGGCGGAGGAGTCGGCGTGACGAAGACTGATTCGACGGGTTCCACATGGCGGTACCGGTGGGCGCACCGGCAGAACGAGCGGCGTCAGCGGGCCTTCCGCGCCGCCGACGAGGCGTGGCGACGCCGCGACGACGAGCTGCGCCGCCTGCGTACCCTCGCGGTGTCCTTCCACGGCTCGGCCCAGGCGGGCGTCGGCCTGCCGATGGAGCTGGCCCCCGGCGAGGTGGTCTTCTGGACACTCCCGGCCGCGCAACTGGTCGAGGTCCGGCACACAGCCGTGCTGCCCGCCCCCGAACTGACAGTCGACCCCGACC
>NZ_LEKG01000138.1:0-20962 GCF_001029515.1 Micromonospora sp. RV43
GCCATCGACCCGGTCGCCGCAGTGCGGGCACCGTGCCGTCGGCTCGCGTCGGGCTTGCTCATACGCGCCGCGGATCCGCGGCCAGTCCCGCACACAGGTGATCAGCGGCACCCTGCCGGGCCACTGGGCGCGGCAGCCGGCGGGCCGGCAGGCGCCGACGAACCGGCTACGAACGCGCTACGCAGCCGCCGGGCGACAGGCGCCTCGACGGTGCTGGACGCGGACTTCACGAACTCGCCCATTTCCTTGAGCTTGGCGAGAACGGTCTTGCTTTCGACCCCGAGCTCCTTGGCAAGCTCGTGTACGCGGGCCTTTCCTGCCACTGCACTCCTCACTCCGAGGTCGTGCGGGCAGCACCCGCAGCGACCTCACTCCTGCACTTGAAGCCTGGTCATTTCAGGGACTTCATCGTGTGCTCATGTCGGTCGTCCTACCTTGCTAGCGACCCTCGACCGGTCGGGCTTGACCGGTCGTCGGGGGTTGCGCGTCGACGTGCTCCGCAAGCGCACCGTGGTCGGGGACCCCGGTGAGGCGCAGTGCCCGCCCGAAGGCGCGGCGTCGCACCGCCTGCGCGAAGCAGGCCGGATCAGGGTGCATGTTCGCTCCCCGACCCGGCAGTCTGCGGGCCGGATCGGGCCGGAGACTGGTGTGACCAGCCTCGTCACCGATCGCGACGACCCGCAACAACTCGCTGGCCGGCGCTCGTTTCCGGCAGCCCACACAGGTGCGCTCCGGAATCGCGCGTCGTGCCACTGAGTAAGTCTACCCCTAGCCGCCGGAGATCGCGCCGCCCGGCTCCGGGACGTGATCAGCTCCGCCCCGGCTCTGCGGGGCTGCGGTCTCCGCGTCGGACCGGATGTCGATGCGCCAACCGGTCAGACGGGCCGCGAGGCGGGCGTTCTGCCCTTCCCGGCCGATCGCGAGCGAGAGCTGGAAGTCCGGCACGGTCACCCGGGCGGTACGGGAGGCCAGGTCGACCACCTCGACCCGCAGCGCCTTGGCCGGCGACAACGCGTTGCCGACGAAGGTGGCCGGGTCGTCCGACCAGTCGATGATGTCGATCTTCTCGCCGTGCAGCTCGCTCATCACGGCCCGGACCCGCTGGCCCATCGGGCCGATGCAGGCGCCCTTGGCGTTGACGCCGGACGTGGTCGAGCGCACGGCGATCTTCGTACGGTGACCTGCCTCACGCGCGATCGCGCCGATCTCCACGGTGCCGTCGGCGATCTCCGGCACCTCCAGCGCGAACAGCTTCTTCACCAGCGCGGGATGCGACCGGGACAGCGTGATCTGCGGGCCGCGCATTCCCTTGGCGACGTGCACGACCACGCAGCGGATCCGCTCGCCGTGCTCGTACCGCTCGCCGGGGACCTGCTCGGACTGCGGCAGGACGCCCTCCAGCTTGCCCAGGTCGACGCTGACGATGCCCTTCTCCCGGCGGGTCTCGTGCGCCTGCACCACGCCGGTGACCAGGTCACCGTCGCGGCCGACGTACTCGCCGAAGTGCACCTCGTCGGTGGCCTCCCGCAGCCGCTGGAGGATCACCTGCTTGGCGGTCATGGCGGCGATCCGCCCGAAGTCGTGCGGAGTGTCGTCCCACTCCCGGGTCACAGTGCCGTCGGCGTCCAGTTCCTGCGCGTAGACCGAGGCGGCCCCGCTCTTGCGGTCGATCTCCACCCGGGCGTGCGGCTCGGCGCCGTCAGTGTGCCGGTAGGCGGTCAGCAGCGCGGTCTCGATCGCCGCGAGGATCGTGTCGAACGGGATCTCCCGCTCGCGCTCCAGGGCGCGCAGCGCCGCGAGGTCGATGTTCACCTCTCCTCGTCCTCCAGATCTTCGTCGTCGTCGGTGTCGTCACCGAAGTCCTCGTCGGCCAGGTCGTCCAGGCGGTTGAACTCCACCTGGACCCGGCCGGGCCCGAGTTCGGCGTACGGGTGTTCGGCGGGGCCGGCGTCGGTCTCCAGCACCACGCGCTCGTCATCGGCAGCAGTGATCCGGCCGGTGAGCTGGCGGTCCCCCGCGTCGCCGCGGACGGTGACCTTGACCAGCCGCCCGGCGTTGCGCCGCCAGTGCCGGGGCAGGGTGAGCGGGCGGTCCACGCCGGGCGAGCTGACCTCCAGCTGGTACTCGCCGGCCACGATGTCGCCGCCGGCCTCCTCGGCCGCGTCCAGCGCCGCCGAGACCGCGCGGGAGACGTCCGCCACGCCGTCCAGGTTGATCCCGCCGTCGGCGTCCACGATCACCCGGACCACGTGCCGCCGGCCGGCGCGGGAGACGGAGAGGTCCTCCAGGTCGTAACCGGCCGCCGTGACGACCGGTTCGATCACCTCGCGCAGCCGGTTGCGGCGGGCGGCGAGATCGCCGCGGGGTGCGCCGCTCCGGTCCGTGCCGCGGGGGCCGTCGGAGCGGCGGGGCCGCCCGGAGGGCCCCGTCGACCGGGTGGCACGGCCACGCTGCGTCATTGCGCGCACCTCTCCTGCTGTTGCCACGACCCGCGGGCCGTGTTGTCCCTGGCCGGTGCGGGCGATCGGCCCGCCATACCGGCGCGCCACCGGGGCGTCCGCGCCCGGTGGTTGCGCAGAGCGTAACGCTAACGACCGCCGACGGACCCGGCGGCGCACCGAGACCCTGACCCACGAGACGGCGCGAATGGTGTTGACTCTGTCAGGTGGGGATCGGCAGAACACCATCCGACCAGGTCAGAGCGGGGCATTCCCGGCGCTGGCTGCTGCGCGCCGGCGGGCTCGTGGCGCTCGGCGGCGCGACCGCGCCGCTGACCGGTTGTGATCTTTTCGACCGCGACGAGGAGCCACCGGAGCCGGACGCGCTGGAGCCGCTCGTCGCCGAGGCGCTCGCGCTGGAGGCCCGCTACCGGGCCGCCGCCACCGCCGACCCGGCGCTGGCCGGGCGGCTCACCCCGATCGCCGACGCGCACCGGGCGCACGCCGAGGAGCTACGCCGCGTGATCGGCCGGCCGGCGCCCTCCGGCACACCGGCCGCCGGCTCGGCGAGCGCGCCCGCGCCCGACGCCGTGCTCACCGAGCTGCGCCGGGCCGAGCAGGAGGGCCGGACGAACGCGGCCAAGGCGTGCGCGGCAGCGCCGGCCGAGCGGGCCGCGCTGCTCGGCTCGATCGCCGCGGCGCGGGCCACACACGTGGAGGCGCTCAAGTGAACAGCCCGACGACCGGCCCGGCCTCGGCGCTCGCCGACGCGCTCGCCGCCGAGTACGCGGCGATCTGGGCGTACGGGGTGATCGGTGTGCACCTGACCGAGGCGGCGCGTACGGCGGCCCGTGCCGCCGAGGCGGCCCACCGGTCCCGCCGCGACGCGCTGCTGCTCCAGCTCGCCGAGGGCTCCGGGCAGGTGCCCGCCGACCGGGCCGGGTACGCGCTGCCCTACCCGGTGACGGACCGGGCGAGCGCGCTGCGCCTGGCGGTGGAGATCGAGGAGCGGACGGCCGGGCACTGGCGGGCCGCGCTGCCGCACACCACCGGCGCGGACCGGAACACCGCGCTCGCCGCGCTCACCGACTGCGCGTTGCGCGCCACCCGCTGGCGGCGTACGGCAGGCGTGACGCCGGTCACCGTTCCGTTCCCGGGCCGCCCGGCCTGAGCGCGATGCCGGTCACCCGGCGGAACCCTCCGGTTGCGTAGCGCATACCAGGTATGCATACTCGCGGTCATGTCCATCCGTCACGGCCTGCTCGCCCTGCTCGAACGCGGCCAGATGTACGGCTACCAGCTCCGTGCCGCGTTCGAGGAGTCCACCGGGTCGACCTGGCCGCTGAACATCGGACAGGTCTACACCACGCTGGCGCGGCTGGAACGTGACGGCCTGGTCCGCCCGCTGCCGGAGAACGAGAGCGGGCAGCGGCCGTACGAGATCACCGACGCCGGACGGGCGGACCTGGCGCTGTGGTTCGCCACGCCGATCAGCCGCGCCGACCGGCCGCGCGACGAGCTGTCCATCAAACTGGCGCTGGCGCTGACCACCCCCGGCGTCGACGTGCGGTCGGTGGTGCAGACCCAGCGCACCGCCACCATGCGCGCGCTCCAGGAGTTCACCCGGTTGAAGTACACGAGCGACAAGCCGGAGGATCTACCCTGGCGGCTGGTGCTGGACGCGATGATCTTCCAGACCGAGGCCGAGGTGCGGTGGCTCGACCACTGCGAGACGAGCCTGGTCCGGCACCGCCCGGCGCCGATCCGGGCGGTCGACCACCCCGAGGCGGTGGACCGGGCCGGCGACGAAGCCCGCCGGTGACCCGGCACGGGAGGCGCTGATGGACCCGATCGACGGGGTGCTGGAACTGCGTGACGTACGCCGGACCCACGGCGCCGGTGAGGCCGCCGTGCACGCGCTGCGCGGCGTGAGCCTGACCGTGCGGGCCGGTGAGCTGGTGGCGGTGATGGGCCCCTCCGGGTCCGGCAAGTCCACGCTGCTGGCGCTCGCCGGCGGCCTGGACCGGCCCACCGGCGGCGAGGTGGTGGTCGAGGGCGAGACCCTGGTCGGGCTGTCCGCCCGCGAGCTGGCCCGGCTGCGGCGCCGCCGGATCGGGTACGTCTTCCAGGACCTGAACCTGCTCGGCAGCCTGACCGCCGTGGAGAACGTGGCGCTGCCACTGGAACTGGACGGCACCGGCGTACGGGCGGCCCGCCAGCTGGCGCTGGCCGCGCTGCGCGAGGTCGACCTGGAGGACCTGGCCGACCGCTTCCCGGACCAGATGTCGGGTGGCCAGCAGCAGCGGGTGGCGATCGCGCGGGCCCTCGTCGGCGAACGCCGCCTGGTCCTCGCCGACGAGCCGACCGGCGCGCTGGACTCCCAGACCGGCGAGGCGGTGCTGCATCTGCTGCGCCGCCGGGTGGACGCCGGAGCGGCCGGGGTGCTGGTCACCCACGAGGCCCGGCACGCCGGCTGGGCGGACCGGGTGGTCTTCCTGCGCGACGGGGTGATGGTCGACTCGACCGCCCCGCTGATCGGCGTCGACCACCTGCTCAGCGGCAGCAGCCGGTGACCGGCGGCCGCCTCGCCGCCGTACGCGGGTCGTGGCGGACCGCGCTGCGGATCGCCCGCCGGGAGGCCCGGCGGTCCCGGCGGCGCACGCTGCTGGTGCTGGTGATGATCGCGCTGCCGGTGTTCGGCCTCAGCTTCGCCGCGGTCAGCTACGACATGGGGGATCTGACCCGCGCCGAGCGCATCGAGCGCCAGCTCGGCGGCGGCGACGTCGCCCTGCGCTGGGACAGCCTCGCGCCGGTGACGCAGGACGCCTGGGGCGAGTCGGCCTGGCCGGTCCAGGGCGAATGGGTGTCCCGGACCCGCCCGGCGACCGCCGAGGAGGTGCGCGCGCTGCTGCCCGAGGGCAGCCGGCTGGCTCGCACCCGCTGGTGGATGACGTTCTCGACACGGGTGGACCGGCACGTCGAGTCGCTCGAGGCGCGCGCCGTCGACCTGACCGACCCGCTCACCCGGCCGCTGGCCCGGGTACGCGACGGCCGGCCACCGGTACGCCCCGACGAGATCGCGGTCAGCCCGACGGCGCTGCGCCGACTGGAGACCCGCATCGGCGACCCGGTACGCACCATCGACGGCGCCACGTACCGGGTGGTCGGGGTGGTGGAGTATCCGGACAACCTCCGGGACGTGATCACGCTGCCCGCTGTGACCTCGGAGGGCATGGCCGGCAGCGACACCTGGCTGGTGGACCTGCCCGGCCCGCTGGAACCGGGGCTCGTGGACCGGCTGAACGCGCAGGGCATCCAGGTCGTCGCGCGCAGCCCGCTGCCGGGACGGCAGGAGTTCACCCGCGGCATGTCCGTACCGGACGCCGACGAGGCGGGCGTCGTCGGAGTCGTCGGCGGGCTGGGCCTGCTGGAGGTGGTGCTGCTGGTCGGCCCGGCCTTCGCGGTGAGCGTCCGGCGCCGGCGGCGGGACCTCGCACTCGTCGCGGTGGCCGGTGGCGACGCCTCCCACCTGCGCCGGATCGTGCTCGCAGACGGGGTGGTGCTCGGCGCCGGTGGAGCCGCCCTGGGCATGCTGCTCGGGATCGGGGCGGCGTTCGCCGGCCGGCCGATCGTCGAGCAGTACCTGCTCGGGGAGCGCCTCGGGGCGTACCGGATCTTCCCGGCCGCGCTGGTGGCGATCGCCGCGACGGCGGTGCTGGCCGGGGTGCTCGCGGCGATGGCGCCGGCCTGGGCGGCGGCCCGGCAGGACGTGGCGACCGGCCTGGCAGGCCGGCGCGACGCGACCCGGCCACGCCGCCGCTGGCTGCTGGTCGGGGTGGCGCTCACCGTCGCCGGGACCGCGATCGCCGCGTTCGCCGCCGGCCGCACCTCGCAGACCGGAGTGCTGGCCGGTGTCGCGCTGGGCGAGCTGGGGCTGGTGTTCTGCACCCCGTCGCTCGTCGGCGTGCTGGGCCGGGCCGGGCGGCTGCTGCCGCTGACCCCCCGGCTCGCGTTGCGCGACGCCAGCCGCAACCGGTCCTCGGCCGCGCCCGCCATCTCGGCGGTGATGGCGGCGGTGGCCGGAAGCGTCGCGCTCGGCGTCTACGTGGCGAGCGACGAGACCCGGTCGAGAGAGCTCTGGCAGCCCGGCATTCCGCCGGGGAACGTGCTGCTCACCTACTCCGGTGACACCCCGGCGGTCCCGCCCTCGGCCGGGGTCGTCGCCGACCGGGCCCGCACGGTACTGCCCGACGCCACCGTGGCATCCGTCGCGTTCCCCGGCTGCGCCGACACCGTCCGGGACAAGAACGACTGCACCGCGTACGCGCTCGTACCGCCCGAGCAGCGCTGCCCGTACAGCTCCTCCGACCAGGCCGTGCCCGATTCGGCCCGGCGGGATCCGCGCTGCGTCAGCCCTCTCCAGGAGCCGGTCGACGTCTACCTGCCGGCGCTCGTGGACGACGGCGGCGCGCTGGCCGCACTCACCGGCGCGCCGGACGACGAGCTGGCCGCCGCGCGCCGGACGCTCGCCGCCGGTGGCGTGGTGGTCACCGATCCCCGGCGGGTGGTGGACGGGCAGGTCCGGGTGGAGGTGAACGACAACTCCGGCGGCCCGCCCACCGGGCGTCACCTGCCCGCGTACGTGCTGCACGGCGGTCTTCCGGTCGACCGGCTGGTCCTCTCCCCCGCCGCGGCGGACGCGCTCGGCCTGACCGCCATGCCGATGGGCTACCTGCTGGACACCGCCGGCTCGCCCACCGACCGGCAGATCGAGATGCTGACCGACGAGCTGTTCGACATCGTGCCCATGTCGGCGCAGGTGGCGACCGCCGACCCGCCGTCGGACCAGCGCCCGATGCTGCTCCTGCTCGCAGTGGCCTCCGGGGTGATCACGCTGGGCGCCGCCGCGGTCGCCACCGGGCTCGCCGCGGCCGAGGGCCGCCGGGACCTGTCCACGCTCGCGGCGGTCGGCGCCGATCCCCGGGTACGCCGCCTGCTGTCCCTCTGCCAGGCCGGGGTCATCGCGGTGCTCGGCTCGGCGCTGGGCATCGTCGCCGGGCTCGGCTCCGCCGTGGTCGTCCTGGCCGCGCTCAACCAGCGGTACGCCGAGTCCTGGCCGGTGCAGCCGCCGTACCCGGTGACGGTGCCCGGCGTGACGCTCGCCGCGCTGGTGGTGGTGCCGCTGGTGGCGATGGGCGGCGCGGCGCTGTTCACCCGGTCCCGCCTGCCGATCGAACGCCGGCTCGACTGACCGTCCCGCCATGATCGACACCACTTCCGGCCATGATCGACACCATTCCGCCGGAGTGGCGGTATCGCGGTGGGGTGGATGCCACCACTTCGGCGAAATGGAGTCGACCTTGGGCGGACTGACCGTCCGAGGGATGACGGGGCACCCCGCGGACGGCACACTTGTCGGATGTCAGCCCTGGGAGCCCTCACCCGCCGTCTCGGTCACCAGCGTTGGTTCGGCGCCACCATGCGCCTGCTCGTCCCGGCCGACCGGCTGGTCGGCCGGATGACGAAGGGCCGCGTGGTCGCCTTCGGGCTCGCGCCCACGCTGGTGCTCACCTCCACCGGCCGCCGCTCCGGCAAGCCCCGCAGCAACCCCCTGGTGTACGTCCCCGACGGCGACGCCTACGTGGTGATCGGCTCGAACTGGGGGCAGCAGCACCAGCCGTCCTGGACGTTCAACCTGATGGCCGACCCGGCCGCCGAGGTGGACGTCAAGGGACGCCGGATCCCGGTCACCGCCGAGCAGGTCACTGGCGAGGAACGGGAACGGCTGTTCCAGCGGCTGGTGCAGGAGTGGCCCGCGTACCGCACGTACGTCGAGCGGGCCGGTGGCCGCGAGATCCGCGTGTTCCGGCTGGTCCCGAACGCCTGAGCGACGGCTCACCGTGGCCGGAATCGCGGCGAGCAGTCGCCGTCGTGATCGGGTCGGAGCAGGCAGCGTCGTCCCTCGGACAGGTTTCGGTCGCAGAAGACCCAGTGCCGCACGTTCTGGTCGTCCTCGGGCGAGACGCTGGTGCCGCCTGGTTCGGTCTGCGGGAGGACGTGGCTCCAATGTGCCACCACACGGGCAAGTCGCTGCGCCGACACGAGGTCGTTGACGACCATCGGCAGATGGATGACCCACCGCTCGGTCATCGCTCCTGCTCCCGCTCGGCCCGCGCACGGGCCTGCTCGGACTGCCAGCGCCGCAGGGCGTCCTTCACCCGGCCGGTCTCCCGGCGGCTCTCGGCCAGCGCGTCGTAGACCGTCGCCAGGTCGCCCGCCACCAGATCCAGGAACTCCCGGACCTGCTCGGGGTCGAGCCCGCGCCGGCCCAGTGGTGTGGATCTGAACGTTCGCTCCCGGACCTGCCAGGGGCGCAGCGTCCGGTACGCCGCAGAGCGATAGCACGTCGCACGGCGCTCGGGCCGACGGTTGCGTCGGCGTCGGAAAGGGATGATCCTCATCGAACCTGTCCTTCGTCGGTGCCATCCGGCCGTGGAGAGCGGGCCGATGACGGCCCGCTCCCGGCGCCTGCCGTTGCAGCGTGATCGCGGTACGCCGACAGGGCTCACACGGGCCGCGCCGAATAGGTCGGCATGGGTAGCATCCCGATTACGGAGAGCAGGCGGCAGCGGTGAGCAGTGGGCCCACACGCACGCCCACAGCCGGAGAGGACGGCATGGACCGTTTCGGGGACATACTCAGGCAGCATCGGGTAGCCGCCGGTTGGTCACTGCGGAAGTTCGCCGACCTCATCAGGTACGACTTCGGCTACCTCGGGCAGATCGAGCGTGGCGACCGACCCGTCAACCCCGCCGTCGTGGCCGCCTATGACCGGGCACTGGCGACGGGCGGATCGCTCAAGAAGGCGTACGACAGCAGGTGTGCCGACGACATCGACATGCCGAGACGGTCGGTCCTCCAAGCCATGACTTCGCTCGCTGCTCTCCCCACAGTCGACCGGCTGGTCGGCTGGGAGGCGCTGCGGCACGGCCTCGACACCGCGGTCGACGTCGACTCCGACGCGTGGACCGAGATCGTCTCCTCCTACGGCACGGCCTACTATCGCCAGCCGCACGATCAGCTGATGACCCAACTCGGCCGGGATCTGACGGTCCTTCAGCATCAACTCGCCGCAGTTGACGATCGGCGCCGCCCACAGCTGCTACGTGCCGCCGCGGCGCTGTCGGTGATCGTCGCGCTCAGCCTCGTCGCGTCGGGACACGCCCTGCTGTCGAGGAGATGGTGGGCCAGCGCCCAGAGAGCCGCCGACGAATCCCGCGATCCCGACACACGAGTCCTGACGCGCGCCTGGGACATCGTCAACGGCTGCTACGACGGTCGACGACCCGCCACCGTCGTCACGATCTCCGAAGAGGTCCTGCCGCTCGCCGGCAGGCCGTCGGCAGCCACTTGCGGTCTGCTGGCGGGCCGGGCGCAGGCACTCTCCCTCGCCGGGCGGCACGACGAGGCGGTCGCGACCGTGCGTCATCTGAGCGAGCAGATCGAGAGACTCCCGGCCACCGTCGTCGGGGACGTCGAATCGCTTTGGGGATGGCCGGAACATCGTCTGCGACACACGGAGTCCTGGGTCTACACCCATTCCGGTGACCAGAAGGCGGCTGCGGCAGCGCAGGCCCGGGCCCTGGAGTTGTATCCCGCTACCCAGGTCCGGCTGCGCACGCAGGTACAACTGCATCAGGCAGCGGCGACGGTCCGGGCCGGTCACATCACCGACGGTCTGACGGCGGCGGCCGATCTGCTCGACCGCCTGCCACGGGAACAACACAACGAACTGGTGCGCGCGGTCACTATGCAGGTCACGGCGGCGGTACCCGACAGAGAGCGGCACCGGCCGCTCTACCGGGAACTGATGGACCGAGTCCAGCGGTGACGCCTCCGCCGTCCGTCACCTTCGACCGACGCCGTCCGGACGAGCTGACGTCTGTCGTCGACGCTCTCGCCGACCTGTACGCGCTGGTCTACGCCGAGCCGCCCTACCTCGAAGGCCCAGCACAGGTCGCCCGGTTCCGGACCGGGCTGCCCGACGAGGCGGCGCGGCCGGGATTCCGCCTCGTCCTGGCCTGGGAAGGCGAGGAACTGATCGGAGCGGCGTACGGGTGGACCATGGCCGCCGGCACCTGGTGGTCTCGGGCGAAGGATGAACCCCCGGCCGAGGTACGGGACCGCGACAAGTTCGCCGTACTGGAATGGATCGTGCATCCGCGGCATCGATCTCGTGGCGTCGGCGCGGAGTTGATGCGTCGGCTTCTTCAGGGGCGCCAGGAGAGCTGGGCGACCCTCGCCTCCGATCCGCGAAGCCGGGCGAACGGCATCTATCGCCGCAACGGCTGGCGAGTTGCTGGGCACTCCGAGCTGCCGTGGGGTCCTTCAATGGAACTACTGGTCCGCGATCTGGCTAGGGTTGCCGCAGGCGACCGCTCGGGCGGAGGTGGACCGTGGCTGTCGACGTGAACGCCGAGCGGCGTCTGGACGACCCGCGATGGCAGGTGGCCGAGCGCGTCGGTGACGCCGTCCTGCGGCGGTTCCCGGCCGATGTGCTGGCGGTCGCCGTACACGGTCCGCTCGCGCACGGCGACGACGACGGCGGCGGGGACCGCGAGGTCGGACTGCTGGTCGTCACCTACCGGCCCGGCGCCGGACCGCCGCCCGCCACCCGGCGGGTGGACGGGGTGCTCGTCGACCTGACAGTGGCCGGGGCGGACGACTACCTGCGCCGGGCGACGACGATCACGTCCCGCTGGCCGCTGGCCGCGGACCGGTACGTCACCACCCGCGCCCTGCACGATCCGACCGGCTGGCTGCGAAAACTGCGCGACGAGCACCTGGCGCGCCTGGCACGCGCCCGACCGGCGGAGTTCACCGGCGCCGCGCGGCAGGCGTGGTACCGGGGCAGCGCGGCGCACGCCCGCGCGTTGCGGCTGGCCGAGTGGTACGAGACGGACCAGGCGCTGCTCATGCTCGGCGAGGCGCGGCTGGCCGCAGCGACAGTGCAGGGACTGTTCAGCCGCACCTATTTCCGCGACCCCGGGGACGCGGTGCGGCGTACCGGGCTGGCCGGGGCGGACATGACCGAGGTGGGTGCGGCGCTGACGCGCCAGGCCGAGGAACTGGCCGCCCGGGGGCGGCCGGTCGACGGCACCGTCGACGACCTGCTGGACGGCTGACGGCCCGCCGACGGCCGACCGTCAGCCGATGCCGCCGCCGACGCCGATCAGCGCGCCGATCAGGTAGGTCGCGCCGGCCGCCAGCGCGCCGAGCAGCAACTGCCGCAGACCGGCACGCCACCAGGCGCGGTTGGTGAACCGGGCCACGATCGCACCGGCGACGAAGAGGCCGACGCCGCCGACGCCGAGCGCCAGCCAGAGGCTGGTGAAACCGAGCAGGTACGGCAGCAGCGGCACCAGCGCGCCGATCGAGAAACAGATGAACGACGAGATCGCGGCGACCCACGGGCTGGGCTGGTCGTCGGGGTCGACGCCCAACTCCTCCCGTACGTGCACCCGCAGCGCCTCCTCCGGGTTGGCGCGTACCGCCTCGGCGACCTGCGTCGCCAGCTCGCGGGGCAGTCCACGGGCGACCCAGGCGTCGGCCAGTTCCCGGGCCTCGGCCTCCGGGTGGCGTTCCAGCTCGCGTCGCTCCTTGGCCACCTCGGCGGCGACCTGCTCGTTCGCGGACCGGACACTCGTGTACTCGCCGAGGCCCATCGAGATGGCGCCGGCCACCAGGCCGGCCGTGCCGGTGAGCACCACGCTGCGCGGCGACACCCCGCCGCCGCCCACGCCGGCGATCAGTGCGATGTTGGTGACCAGCCCGTCCATCGCGCCGAAGACGGCCGGACGCAGCCAGCCGCCGGAGACGTCCGCGTGGTGCGCCTCGCGCAGTGCCGCAGGGGTGTCGGTCACGGCAGCGTCAGGATCTCGTAGCCGTCGTCGGTCACGACGATGGTGTGCTCGAACTGGGCCGTCCACCGGCGGTCCTTGGTGACCACCGTCCAGCCGTCGTCCCACATGTCGTACTGGTAGGTGCCGAGCGTGATCATCGGCTCGACGGTGAACGTCATGCCGGGCTCCATCACGTCGGTGGGGCGCGGGCTGTCGTAGTGCGGCACGTAGAGGCCACTGTGGAACGCCTCGCCGATGCCGTGCCCGGTGAAGTCGCGGACCACGCCGTAGCCGAAGCGCTTCGCGTACGACTCGATCACCCGGCCGATGACGTTGATCTGCCGCCCCGGCGCGATGGCCTTGATGCCGCGCATCATCGCCGTGTGGGTCCGCTCGACCAGCAGGCGGGCCTCCTCGCTCACCTCGCCCACGCAGAACGTGGCGTCGGTGTCGCCGTGCACGCCGTTCAGGTACGCGGTGACGTCGACGTTGATGATGTCGCCGTCCTGGAGCACCGTGGTGTCCGGGATGCCGTGGCAGATCACCTCGTTGAGGCTGGTGCAGCACGACTTGGGGAAGCCCCGGTAGCCGAGCGTCGACGGGTAGGCGCCGTGGTCGCAGAGGAACTCGTGCACCACCCTGTCGATCTCGTCGGTGGTCACCCCGGGCTTGCAGTGCTCACCGGCGAGCTGGGTGGCCTGGGCGGCGAGACGCCCCGCGACGCGCATCTTCTCGATGGTCTCCGGCGTCTGCACGTGCGATCCGCGCCACTCCTGGGGGCGCTTCTTACCCACGTACTCCGGGCGTGGGATGTGGGCGGGGACCGCTCGCCACGGGGAGAGCGTGCCGGGGGTCAGCGGCGCACGGACGGTCATGACGCAAGCCTATCGCCGGGACCGGTGTGCCCCTCGCCACAGGCCCGCCGGGCAGGTTGTTGCCGTGCCGCAAACGCTGTGCCATTGTTGCTCCGTGGATCAAGGGGGCGCGGCGCCCGTCTTCTCCGTGACGGCGCAGGCCGACGGCGACCAACTGCGCGTCCAGGTGACCGGCGAGGTCGACATGGCGACCGCCGACACCATGTTCCAGACCGCGCTCCGCGAGCCCGCCAAGCGGCTCACGCTCGACCTGCGGGCGGTCACCTTCTTCGACTCGGCCGCCATCCACGCGGTGGTCCGGCTCGCCCAGCGGTTCCCGGACGCGTTGACCGTGCTGCCGTCGCCGCAGGTCCGGCGCGTGCTGGACATCTCCGGCCTCGGCGACCAGGACTGGCTCGCCGGCTAGATCGAGGGCTGCTCCCCGCGTGAACGCCGTCGACGCGGGACAGCGGGCGGCCCGGCCCGTCACTACGGTGCGGAGGATGGACAGCTCCCATCCGTCGATGGCCGGCGTCGTGCACGAGGCGCCCGGCTCGACCGTACGACTGCGCCCGGTGGCCGAGGACGATCTCGCGATGCTGCGCCGGTTCGCTGTCGAACCCGGGCTGATCGGCCTCGACTGGGCCGGCTTCCAGGACGCCGCCACGCCGGCCCGCCGCTTCGCCGAGGACGGCTATCTCGGCGACCGGAGCGGTGGCCTGATCGTCCAGGTCGAGCCCCCGGACGCGCCGGTCGGTTACCTCAGCTACCTGCAGCGCGAGAGCGGGCGGGCACCGTACTGGGAGATCGGGATCGTGCTGCTGCCCGAGTGGCGCGGCCGGGGTCTCGGCTGGCGAGCGCAGGCGCTGCTCTGCGACTACCTGTTCAGCCACACCCCGGCGCAGCGCATCCAGGCCGGCACCCATCCCGAGAACGCCGCCGAGCAGCGGTCGCTGGAGAAGGCCGGCTTCCAACTGGAGGGAGTTCTGCGGTCCTGCGAGTTCCGGGCCGGCGCCTGGCGCGACGGGTGGCTCTACAGCCGGCTGCGCGACGACCCGTCGCCGCTGTGACCGGCCGCCTCAGCGTCCCGAGGGCGGCGCCTGGTCGGCCAGCCGGCGGCGCAGCGTCAGCTCGGTGCCGTTCGCGGAACGGGTCACGTTCATCTCCCCCAGCGCCTGGATCAGCGCCAGCCCGCGCCCCCGGAAGGTCGACCCGCTCGACTCCCGCCAGCGTCCGCTGTCCCGGATGGTCGCGGTGACCGTACGGTCGGCGATCGTCACCTCGACCTCGATCGTCGGGTCCACCGGGTCGACCGGGTGCTCGATCGCGTTCGCCGCCGCCTCGGAGACCGCCACGGTCAGGTCGAACAGGTCGGTCTCGCCGACCTGGTGGGCGACGAGGAAGTCCTCCAGCCGCTTGCGGAGCACGCTGAGCCGGGTCGGGTCGGCGGGCAGGCGCAGCGCGAACCGGTTCAGTTCGGCCGCCTCCAGCGCGAGCACCGCCACGTCGTCGTGCCGGGACCGCTCGGCCACCCGGGCCATGACGGCGTCGACCAGGTCCGCCACGTGCCCGGCGCGCGCCGTCGCGTCGGCCCGCAACTGGCCCAGCCCGGCGTCGATGCCCGCGGACCGGTCCTCGATCAGGCCGTCGGTGTAGAGCAGGAGCCGGTTGCCCGGCGCGAGTTCGCCCTCGGCGGCCGGGTAGACGGCGCCGGGGATCGCCCCGATCGGCGGTCCGAGAGCCCGATCGTGCAGGAACGCCACGTCGTCTCCTCGGATCAGCAGGGGTGACGGATGACCCGCGCTCGCGTACCGGATCCTGCCCGTGCGCGGGGAGAAGCCGAGGCAGACCACAGTGGCGAAGGAGCCGCTGCCGGCGGAGTGGACCAGCCGGTTGAGCCGGGTCAGCGCCTCGCCCGGGTCGTAGCCCTCCAGGACGTACGCCCGAAGCGCGTTGCGGAGCTGGCCCATCGCCGCGGCGGCCCGCACGCCCTTGCCCACCACGTCGCCGATGACCAGCACCAGGTCGTCGTCGGCGGTGGCCATCACGTCGTACCAGTCGCCGCCGACCTCCACGTCGGCGCTGCCGGGCAGGTAGCGGCTGGCCACCACCGCGCCGGGCAACTGCGGCAGCGTACGCGGCAGCAGGCTGTGCTGGAGCGTGGTCGCGATGTGGTGCTCGGCCTCGTAGAGCTGGGCGTTCTCCAGCCGCACGCCGATCAGCCGGGCCAGTTCGGTGAGCGCCGCCTCCTCGGTGCCGCCGCCCTCGCGGCGCCACACCCGCAGCTCGCCGAGCTGCTCGCCGGCGGTGCCGGTGAGCGGCAGCACCACTGTCGGCTCGGCGGGCAGGTCACCGCCGGCGTCCTCCTCGTGGCGGGCCCCGGTGGCGGTGACCCGGACCCGTCCGGCCTCGGCCAGGCGCAGCGCGTGCCGGGCGGCCACCCGGACCACCTCGGCGGTGGACCGGGCAGTGTTGATCTCCACGGCGGCGTCGGCGAGTGCCCGCAGCCGGCGGATGATCTGCCCACGCAACTGGCCCAGTTCGACGTTGGCCCGCACCCGGGCCACCAGCTCCTGGCTGGAGAAGGGCTTGGTCAGGTAGTCGTCGGCGCCGGTGGACAGACCCGCGACCTCCTCGGCGGCGCCGGCCCGTGCGGAGAGCAGCACGATCGGCACGTGCCGGGTGGCCGGCTCGGCCCGCAGCGCGGCGACCAGCCCGAAGCCGTCCAGCCGGGGCATCATCACGTCGGTCAGCACCAGGTCGAACGGGGTCTCGACGGCCAGCCGCAGCGCCTCCACGCCGTCCGGCACGGCCACCACCTCGTACGCCGGGGACAGCAGCCGGACGACGTGCTCGCGCAGGTCGGAGTTGTCGTCGGCGAACAGGATGCGACCGGACCCACCCGGCGCGCCGGACGCCTCCGGCAGCCCAGTGGGGCGGGCCACCTCGTCGGTCCAGAGCGCCGTCTCGGCGACGTACAGGCGGGCCTGCTCCGGTTCGGTCAGCGGGACCGGCGACAGGGCGGCCACCCGGTCGGCGGGCAGGTGCGCGTACCCGAAGGGCATGGTCACGGTGAACGTGGTGCCCCGGTCCACGACGCTGTGCGCGGTCACCGTGCCGCCGTGCATCTCGACCAGCTCGCGGACCAGGGCGAGCCCGATGCCGGTGCCCTCGTGGGTACGCGAGCGGGCGCCGGCCACCCGGTGGAACCGCTCGAAGACCTGCGGCAGTTCCTCCGGCGCGATGCCGACGCCGGTGTCGGTCACCTCCAGGACGGCGGCGCCGTCGTCCGCGCGGACCCGGACCCGGATCTCGCCGTCGAAGGTGAACTTGACCGCGTTCGACAGCAGGTTGAGGACGATCTTCTCCCACATGTCCCGGTCGACGTAGACCGGCGCGGGCAGCGGCGGGCAGTCCACCACCAGGCGCAGCCCGGCCCGCTCGGTGGCCGAGCGGAACGTGCTGGCCAGCCGGGAGGTGTAGTCGGACAGGTCGGTGGGCTGGTAGCGGGCGGCCAGCCGGCCGGACTCCAGCCGGGAGAAGTCGAGCACCGTGTTGACCAGCTTGAGCAGGCGCAGCCCGTTGCGGTGCATGACGGTGAGCCGGTCCAGGTACCGCTCGGGCAGCTCCCGGTCGGCGAGCATCTCCTCCATCGGCCCGAGGACCAGCGTGAGCGGGGTACGGAACTCGTGGCTGACGTTGGCGAAGAAGTTGGTCTTGGCGCGGTCCAGCGCGGCCAGCTCGGCGGCGCGGGCGCGTTCCTGCTCGTACGCCCGCTGCTTGCCCACGGCCCGGGACACCTGTGCGGCGACCAGGTCGACGAAGTCGCGGTAGTCGTCGGTGAACGGCAGCCGGCGCGACACCCCGAGCAGCAGCGCGCCGGCCGGCTCGTTCGTGGCGGTCAGCGGCAGCAGGAGCGCCTGGCCGGCGGCGTCCGGCGGCACCGCGCCCGGCAGGTCGGCGGTGGCGATCCAGCGCGGCTCGGTGAACGGCTCGCCCTCGGGCAGGCCGGGCGGCGGATCGGCGACGGTGGCCGGATCCACGCCGGAGCAGCCGCCCGGCACGAGTGTGCCGCGCTCGTCGGCGAACCACAGCGCGCTGAACGGCACGTCGGCGCGGTGGGCGTCGAGCACGCGGGCGACGGCCTGGCCCAGTTCGAGCATGCCGGGTACATCGCCCAGCTCGTTGCCCAGCTCGGCGAGGGCGCGCAGCCGGCGCTCGCCGAGCACCCGGCCGGTGGTCTCGTTGACGAAGCAGAACAGACCGCCGACGGTGCCGTCGGCGCTGCGGATCGGGTCGTACGAGACGTCGAAGTAGACGTCCTCCAGGAAACCGTGGCGGTCGAGCACGAAGGGGTGGTTCTCGCCCCGGTACGGCACGCCGGTGCGGCGCACGCCGTCCAGCAGCGGGCCGAGCACGTCCCAGGTCTCCGCCCAGTGCAGCCGGGCGGGCTGCCCGATCACGGCCGGGTGCTTGTCGCCGATGGTCGGCCGGTAGGCGTCGTTGTAGAAGGCCAGGTGCTCCTCGCCCCAGAAGACGACCATCTGGGCGCGGGACGACAGCATGGTGCTCACCGCGTGGGAGAGCGCGGCGGGCCAGCGGTCCGGGCTGCCGAGGGAGGTGGCGGACCAGTCGAAGGCGCGCAGCCGCTCGCCCATCTCGCCGCCGGCCGCGAACGCCGCGGCGAGCAGCGGCGACAGTGACGCCTCGCCGGCCGCCGGAGATGGACGACCGTCCTCCCCGCCCCCCTGGGCCGAGCCCATGCAGCCTCCCGCTCCGGCCATGATCACGACGGTCGGCGCTGTCACGCCGACCGTCCCCGCCTACTACCCCGACGGACGAGCAACGTAACGCACCCGCCCCGGTAGACGCTGCTTACCTCCGCCTCATCCTGGCGTAACCGTCGGGCCGGGGCGACTCGGGCGATCCCGCCGGGTCGGCGGGACCGCCGATCCGGCTGTCCGCACCTACGAAACGCGGGTGTGTGATCTGGCCGACATCGCGGCCCGGACCAGCGCGGCGACCGGCCGCGGGTCGGCCTCGTTCTCCGGATGCCACTGCACGCCGAGCACGAAGTGCCGCGCCGGGTCCTCCACCGCCTCGATCACCCCGTCGTCGGCCCAGCCGGTGACCGCCAGGCCGCCGGGGTCGGCCACCGCCTGATGGTGGTACGAGTTGACCCGGTCCACCCCGGCCATCACCTCGGCGGCCCGGCTGCCGGCGGCGAAGCGCACCGGATGCGACCCGTACACGCCCGGCGCGGGCCGGTGCCCGTCGTGCCCGACCACGTCCGGCAGATGCTGGTGCAGCAGGCCGCCGTACGCCACCGCGAGCAACTGCATTCCCCGGCACACGCCCAGCACCGGCAGGTCGGCGGCGAGCGCGGCGGTCAGCAGCGTCACCTCCCCGGCGTCGCGGTCCGGCCGGCTCTCGGTGCGCGGGTCCGGCGGCTCGCCGTACCGCTCCGGGCCGACGTCCGCGCCGCCGGCCAGCAGCAGCCCGTCCAGCAGCCCCAGCACGTCCGCGTCGGCGTCGTCCGGGGGCAGCACGACGGCCCGGCCGCCCGCCGCGGTGACCGCGCGGACGTACGCGTGCGGCACGAGCGTCGCCGGCACGTCCCGCCACACCGCCCAGCCGGCCGGCTCGACGTACGCGGTGATGCCGATGACCGGCCTCATAGTGGGGTGACGTAGGCGCCGGTGATGCCGCCGTCGACGACGAACTGCGCTGCGGTCATGAACGAGGCGTCGTCGCTGGCGAGGAACGCCACAGCGGCGGCGATCTCGGCCGGGTCGCCGAACCGGCCCATCGGCACGTGCACCAGCCGCCGGGCGGCCCGCTCCGGGTCCTTGGCGAACAACTCCAGCAGCAGCGGCGTCGCCACCGGCCCCGGGCACAGCGCGTTGACCCGGATGCCCTCGCGGGCGAACTGCACGCCCAGTTCCCGGGTCATCGCCAGCACCCCGCCCTTGCTCGCCGTGTACGCGATCTGCGACGTGGCAGCGCCCATCAGCGCCACGAACGAGGCGGTGTTGATGATCGAGCCCTTGCCCTGGCGGCGCATGTGCGGGATGACGTACTTGCAGCACAGGTACACGCTCGTGGTGTTGACCCGCAGCACCCGTTCCCAGGCGTCCAGGCCGGTCTCCAGGATCGAGTCGTCCTCAGGCGGCGAGATGCCCGCGTTGTGGAACGACACGTCCACCCGGCCGTGCCGCTGCACCACCCCGTCGAACAGGTCACGCACCGCCGTCTCGTCGGCCACGTCGGCGGCGACGAACTCGCCACCCACCTCCTGCGCGGCCCGGGTGCCGGCGTCGGCGTCGATGTCCACGCAGACCACCCGGGCGCCCTCGGCGGCGAAACGCCGTACGGTGGCCAGCCCGATGCCGCTGCCCGCGCCGGTCACCACTGCCACCCGGTCGGAAAGCCGTCCCTGCACTGTGATCACTCCTCGGTGCCGATGAACACGTTCTTGACGTCGGTGAAGGCGTGCAGCGCGTCCGGACCCAGCTCCCGGCCCAGGCCGGAACGCTTCATCCCGCCGAACGGGGTCCAGTAGCGCACCGAGGAGTGCGAGTTGACGCTGAGGTTGCCCGACTCGACGGCGCGGGCCACCCGCACCGCGCGCCCGACGTCCCGGGTCCAGATCGAGCCGGAGAGCCCGTACTCGGTGTCGTTGGCGAGCCGGATCGCGTCCGCCTCGTCGTCGAACGGGAGCACCGAGACGACCGGGCCGAAGACCTCCTCCCGCCAGTGCCGATCGGCCGGGGAGCCGGCGAGCAGCACAGTGGGGGCGTACCAGAAGCCGGGGCCGTCGGGGCAGGAGCCGGTGAATGCGACGTCCGCGCCGTCGACGTACCCGGCGACCCGGTCCCGGTGCGCGGCGGAGATCAGCGGCCCCATCTCGGCCGTGTCCCGGGCCGGGTCCTCCACCCGGAACGCCCGCACGGCCGGTTCGAGCAGTTCCAGGAACCTGTCGTACACCCGGCGCTGGACCAGGATCCGGGAGCGGGCGCAGCAGTCCTGGCCGGCGTTGTCGAAGACCGCGTACGGCGCGGTCGCAGCCGCCTTCTCCAGGTCCGCGTCGGCGAACACGATGTTCGCCGACTTGCCGCCCAGCTCCAGCGTCACCCGCTTCACCTGGGCCGCGCAGCCCGCCATGATCCGGGTGCCGACCTCGGTCGAGCCGGTGAAACAGATCTTGCGGACCGCCGGGTGGGTGACGAACCGCTCGCCGACCACGCTGCCCCGGCCGGGCAGCACTGTGAAGACGCCGTCGGGCAGGCCGGCGTCGCGGGCCAGTTCGGCCAGGCGCAGCGCGGTGAGCGGGGTCAGCTCGGCCGGCTTCAGCACCACCGTGTTGCCGGCCGCGAGCGCCGGGGCGAATCCCCAGCCGGCGATCGGCATCGGGAAGTTCCACGGCACGATCACGCCGACCACGCCCAGCGGCTCGTGGAACGTGACGTCGAGCCCGCCGGGCACCGGGATCTGGTGGCCGGTCAGCCGTTCCGGCGCGCCCGCGTAGTAGTCGAGCACGTCCCGGACGTTGCCCGCCTCCCAGCGGGCGTTGCCGATGGTGTGCCCGGCGTTGCGCACCTCCAGGAGAGCCAGCTCCTCCAGGTGCGCGTCGACCTGGGCGGCGAACCGCCGCAGCAGCCGCCCCCGATCCCCCGGCGCCACATGACGCCACGTCTCGAACGCCGCAGCCGCCCGCGAGACAGCGGCATCCACGTCCTCCACGGAGCACCCCGGAACGACCCCGATC
>NZ_LEKG01000139.1:0-20919 GCF_001029515.1 Micromonospora sp. RV43
CGGTGGAGGGGCGGGGCGTTTCGGCGCGGCGCCGGGACGAGGCGCGTCATCGGCGTTGCGGTTGAGGGAGAACGACCAGCCCTCGAAGCTGCCGGCCGCCGGCTTGCGGTTGAGCACACCCTTGTCGCTGTACGTCCAGCTGCCGCCGTTCGGCGCGTGCCAGTACGACCAGTAGGCGCTCGCAGGCGGCGTGTCGACGCACTTCTCCGTCGCGGCCGAAGGCTTGCCGTCGATCCGGCAGATGAACCCCTCACCCCAGCGCAGGGTTCCGGTGATCGGGAAGCCCGCGTTCTTGAGCGCCGCGAGGCCGCTGGCCTGGGCGCCCGGCGCGCAGCGCACCACCGTTCCGCCGCCGAGTTCGTTGAAGTCCACCACGACTGTCACCCCGGAGGCGTCCGGGCAGTATCCGGCCGACCCGGCGGCCACCGCAGGACCGCCCGGCCCGATCGTGGTGCCCGCGGTGACCAGGGCGACGGCCAGCGCACCGCGGGCGGCGCGGAGGCTCATCCCGCCCGCCGTCGGCCGAGCACGAGCAGTGTCACTCCGCCACCGATCAGCAGCAGCGCGATCAGCAGGTAGCTGCCGATCGCCGCGCCGGTGGTCGGCAGCCCGCCCAGCCCTGACGCGGCCGGGGTCGTGATCGGCGGAGCGGCGGTGGTCGGCGCCGCGGTCGTGGGCGCGGGTGTCGCCGGAGGGCTGGTCACGCTCGGCGTCGGGCCGGCGGTGCCGGTCGGCGGAGGCGACGTGGTGAGCGTGGGAGACGCGGTGGGCGTGGCGGGCGCGGTGGGCGAGGCCGTGCCGGTCGGGGTGGGATTCGACGTGGGCGGCGGGTCGAGGCCGATCCGGCCCAGCGGAACCTGGGCCAGCCCGAGCAATGCCTGCGCGGTGGCCCGGCGCCACTGGTCCCGGTCGGTGTCGGTGATCCCGGCCGCGGCGGCAGTCGTGAACCCGTCGGTGTTGTAGGCGATCGCGCCCGCGTCGGCGGAGGCCGCCCCACCGTTGCCCGCGGTGAGCTGCAGCGCGGCCAGGGCCTTCGCCGCCCGGGCGGCCTCGTCGTCGCGGCCGGCGGCGGCGAGGGCCTGCCCGGCCAGGCCGGTGCTGTTGGAGTTCGCGCCGGTGGTCGGTCCGGATCCGCCGAAGGAGCCGTCGGTGTGCTGCTGGGTGACCAGCCAGTCGGCGCCCTTACGCGCGGCGTCGCCGGCGCCGGTGGCGCCGTCCTCGGCGGCGGCCAGCAACGCCTGCACGGCCATCGCTGTCGAGTCGACGTCGAGGGTGGCGCCGGGCTGGTCGTCGCAGGACGGCGAGGGTCCGTCGGCGGCGTCCGGGTAGAGCCGGAAGCCACCTGCCGCACACTGCTGCCGGATCAGGAAGTCCACAGTGTCCTGTGGCAGATCGCCGCTGCGGGCCAGGCCGAGCACGGCGAAGGACTGGTCGAAGGTGTTGCTGGCGTCCGGGCCGCTGTCGGCGGTGGTACGGCTGGTGATCCGCCCCCGCTGGTGCCCGGCGTCGGCCGTGGCGATCAGCGACAGCGTTTCCGCCCGCAGGTCGTAGCCGCCGAAGTCGGTGGGGTCCGCGTCGGCGGCGGCCGCGGCGTAGAGCAGCTTGGCGGTGGCCCCGCCGTCGGTGAAGCCCTCGATGCCCCAGTCGTCGTAGCTGTTGTAGGACCGTACGTGTCTCGCGACCTGCGCGGTTGCCGCCTGCCGGGTCGGCGCGTCGACGCCGGTGGCGGACAGCGCGACCAGGCCGTCGATGGTCAGCCCCCAGTCCTCGGGGGCGAACGGGCCGGGCAGCGAACCGTCGGTGAACTCGCCGGCCAGCCAGGACGCGGCCTCGCGGGCGGCTGTGACGTGGGCCGGGGCGGGTGCCGCGACAACGGCCGGCGGGGCGCCGGTGATCGCGGCGAGAGCCGTCACCGTGGCCATACCGAGGCCGGTGGTGAGACGCCGGGACAGGGGCATCAGGGGTGCCTTTCGCAGAGCGGTCGGTGAAACCTCCGGAAAGCACCCCGAGAAACGGACACCCCGCTCCGCCTGCTGCGGTGAGCGGGGTGGTCGGACCTCGGCGGCCCGGACTTCACCCTGTAGACCTCGACAGTTGAAGCCGCTCGTCCCGGGCGGGGCATTCCGGCTCGCGAAAGGGGACTCTCGCTCACGGTTGCGGGTCAGCGCCGGCTTCGAACCGGCTTCCCCCCGCGCGGGACGTATGCAGTTGTGTGCCCGGCGCACCGGGTGCCGACACCGTACCGCCCGGGCGCGCGACGACGCCAGAGCAGTTGCCGGCACCCGGTGCGCCGCCGGTCACACCTAGGGAGCGGCGATGCTCGGCGGGGCGCCGGCGCCGAAGGACCAGCCCTCGACACTGCCCGGCGCGGGGTTGTAGCCGGTCGCCCCCGACGTGCTGTAGGACCAGGAGCCGCCGCTGGACGCATGCCAGTACGACCAGTACGCCGTGGCCGGCGGGGTGTTGACGCACGGCTCCGTCGCGGCGGTGGGCTTGCCGTTGATCCGGCAGACGAAGGCCAGGCCCCAGCGGGCGGTGCCGGTCACTGTGAAGCCGGCGGCCTGGAGCGCGGCCAGGCCGGTGGCCGGATCGCCCGGCGCACAGGCGACCTGGACGCCGCCGCCGAGCGCGGCGAAGTCGACGACCACAGTGACTCCCGAGGTGCCCGCGCAGGCGGCGGCGTGCGCCGCCCGGGGCGCGGGTTCGACTGCGGTCAGCGCGACGCCGGCGACGACGGCGGCCAGCAGGCCGGCCAGCCAGGTGCGGACTGTGGAACGATGACGGAACACGGATCCTCCTGTGATCGGGCGAGCGGCGAAGGGGTTCACGGGCAGGCGAGCGCCGGTGCGCCGGGGTCGGCGCCGGCGGCGGACAGACGGGCGTACCCGATCCCGGTGAGACCGAGGACGGCCTGGGCGGTCGCCCGGGGTGCGGTGGCCGGGTCGAAGCCGCCGCCGTCGAAGTCGACAGCGCCCCTGTCGGCCGGCGCCCCGGCGCAGCCGACCTGGAGTCCGGCGAGGAATGCCCGGGCCCGCGCCCAGGCCGGCAGCCGGTGGCCGTCGCGCAGGGCCTGCGCGGCGAGGCCGGTGCTGTTGGCGTTCGGCGTGCCGCCCGCGTTGGCGAAGCCGCCGTCGGCACGCTGAACGGACACCAGCCAGCGCAGCCCGGCGGCGGCGTCGGCCGGACGGTCCGCGGCGCGCAGCGCCTGTGCCGCGAGCGCGGTGGCGTCCACGTCGGACGTGCAGACCGGTTGCGCGGGCAGCAGCGGGTAGCCGCCGTCCGGGCACCGGGTGCCGGCCAGCCAGGCGGCCGCCGCCGGTGGCGCTCCGCCCGCCGTACGGTCCAGCGCCAGCAGCGCGAAGGATTGGCTGAACGCGTTGCTGTAGTCGCCGTACGCGGACCGGTCGCTGAACCTGCCGGCCGGCGTCTGGAGCGAGCGCAGCCGGGCGATCAGGTCCACCCCGCCGACGCCGGCCGGGTCGCCGCCGCGCACCTGCACGGCGAGGGCGAGCTTGGCGGTCGCACCCGCGTACGCCTCGGAGACGCCGTCGCCGAGGTAGCCGTCGCGGATGTCCGGCCGGGTGACCCAGGCCAGCGCGTCGCCGCCGTGGTCGTCGGCGACGCCGGTGGCGGCGAAGGCGAACACGGCGTCGAGGGTCAGCCCCTGGTCGGGGTACGCGACACCGTCGAAGACCGCCTCGAAGCGTTCGCCGTCGACGAGTTGCCGGGCGAGCCAGCCGCCGGCGGCCTCCGGACGGGTGAGGGCGGCGCGCTCGGGGGCGGCGACGGCGGGTGTGGTGAGGGTGAGAGCAGCGAGTACGCCGCAGAGGAGCGCGAGCAGGCGGTGCCGGCTTCGGCGGACGACCATCGGAAGCGCCTTTCCGGCCCGGCGGTCGTCGAAAGCCCGGACGACCGCGGCAACGCCGCGTCGACCGGGACTCCGACCCGTGGGCCACGACGGGTGGGGAGCGGATGCACGCGTACGACGGGTATTCGGGCTCGCCGCCGCAGATCTCTCTGGGCGGCCTACCGTTGCGGGCCAGCGCCGGATTTCGACCGGTCTTCCCCCGCACGTACACGCGGTGGTTCAGTTGTCGCGACAGTCTGCTGTGGCCGGAGCGCCGATGTCAATGCGCCAGGATCCGGACACGTGCCGTGACGGCCGGCAGGACGCCCGGTGAAGACCGGGCGTCCTCGACCGCGTGGTCACTGTCAGCGGGGCCGGGAGCCGGTCATCGGCGGAACGGCCCGGTGACGCAGTAGGTGATGCCGCCGGAGGACGAGCCGGTCGTGCCGCGTTGCGACGAGAAGTACAGCCGGTCCCCCGCCGGGGTGAACGCCGGCCCGGTGATCTCCGAACCGCTCTGTCCGGTGATCCGCAGGAAGACCGAGATCTTGTCGTCGGGCGTGATCATGCAGATCTCCATGTTCCCGCCGTCCTCCGCGACGTACAGGTCACCGGCAGTGGACCCGGTGATGTTGTCGACCCCGGTCAGCGGAGGGGTGCCCGGACTGACCAGGTTGTCGTCGTAGGCGAGCTCGTACGTGCCGGCGGCCAGGTTGACCTGCCACACGCGGTTGTCGCCCTTCGTGGTGAACCAGACGGTGTCATCCGCGTAGTGACAGCCCTCGCCGCCGTTGAACGTCTTCGCGCCGGACACCTGCTGCCGGGTCGGGGTGGGCGAGCCGTCCGGGTCGGGCACCGTGGCCCAGGTGAACGTGCCGGAGGTCGCCGTACCGGCGCGGAAGACCTGGAGGGTTCCGGCGGAGAGGTCGCCCCAGGTGGTCGGCACGAACCGGTAGAACTTGCCGTCGGTCTCGTCCTCGGTCAGGTAGACGACCCGGCGGACCGGGTCGGCCGCGGCCGCCTCGTGCTTGAACCGGCCCAGCGCGGGACGCGCCACGGCGGTCCCGCCGAGGGGGTACGTCTCGAAGACCCGCCCCAGGGACACCTCCTCGCAGGAGAGCCAGGTGTTCCACGGCGTCTTCCCCCCGGCGCAGTTGTTGTTGGTGCCGGAGAGGATCCGCGACGCCCCGACCACGGCGCCGCTGGAGTTGAAGACGAGGCGTGAGGCACCGCCGCCCGCACCGGCTGACACCTCGGAGTTCGACACGTAGATCCAGCCGGTGCCGTTCGGGAACACGGCGCCACCGTCCGGAGCGTCGTGCCAGGTGTACGACGTCCCCGGCACCGTCCGACGGGATCGTGCGACGATCGAGCTGGTGAAGCCGGCCGGCAACTGGATGCCGTTGGCGTCGGCGGGCTGGAGCCCACCGTAGGGGCCCGCCGCGTTCTGCGCCGGGGCTCCGTACGCCGCCGACCACGCGGTGAACGGCAGCGCGACAGCGCCCGCACCGACGACAGTGGCCCGCAGCATTGCTCGACGATCCATGGAACCTCCTCGGTAGGTTCCCCAGATCTGACCGGGCGGAGCTTACGCACATCGATCTGTTGGATGAACGTCGATGGACGCCTCGGTGCGCGGCGTCGTGTCACCGGCCGTCTCGTCCGTCGCCTGCCGGTGACGGGAGCGACTCGCGGTCGGCCCCCGCCACCGTTCGCATGGCTGGTCAGCCCTTGCGCCACTTCTGGTTGGCCGTGCCCCCGCAGTCCCAGAGCTGGAGCCTCGCGCCGTCGTTGCCGTTCCAGTCCTTGATGTCGACGCACTTGCCGGCCTGGAGGTTGACCAGGTCTCCGGCCGCGTTCAGGGTGAACTGCTGGGCGCCGGTGCCGTTGCAGGTGTAGAGCTGCACCGCCGCCCCGTTCGCGGTGGACCCGGCGTCGACGTCCATGCACTTGTTGTTCTGGCTCTTGAGCGCCGTGCCGCTGAACGTCCACTTCTGCGCGTTGGTGTTGTTGCAGTTCCACATCTGCAACGGCGCGCGGTCGACGAAGTTGGAGCTCGGCACGTCGATGCACTTGTTGTTCCAGTTGCTGACCACTGGCACCCCGGTGGTCGGGGTGCTGCCGCCACCGCCGGTGAACGGGCTGAGGATCAGTCCGGCCGAACGGGGATCGCCGTCGTGCACCAGCGACTCGAATCCACCGACGTCGTCGAAGGCGAACGCGTACGCCCGGCCGTCGGTCATGTTGGCGTGGATCAGGCGTGCGTACTGGTTGGTGGGGTTGCTGCGGTAGAAGTCGGCGGCGTTCGTGCTGGGCTGGGTGTCGACGGTGCCGAGCGTGCCTCGGTTGAGGGCGGCGCAGAGCGTACGCGAGATCGGGCCGACCACCTGGTCGTTCGGCGCGGGCAGGTCGCCGTCACAGCCCCAGACGCTGGCCGAGGAGGGCCGGTTGAAGGAGGCGACCACCTGGCCGCTGCCGTTGGTGAAGGTCATGGTGTTGCCCGAGGTGCGGCCGTAGTACCGGATGGCCGGCTGGTCGGCGAAGGGCGCCACGGTCAGGGTCTTCGTGGTGTACGCGTTCCACGCGGACGCGATGTACGAGTCCAGGTACGTGGTGCTCAGCAGGCCGGCCCCGGCCGCCTTGCCCGGAGCCAGGACGCGTAGCACGGTCCCGTCGGAGCGGGTGTGGACGGTGCCGGCCCAGCCCGGCTGCGCCCGGATCCCGTCGATGACCGCGTTGCGTCCGTTGGCCACCACGTCGCCGGTGCGCTTGGTGACGCCGTTGGCGCCGGTCACGGTGACCGCGTGCGGGATCGCGAACATGTCGACCTGGGAGCTGTTGAGCCACAGCCCGGAGTCGTTGTAGGTGAACTCGCTCCAGTCGAAGAGGATGTCGCGGTTCGCGTCACCGGCCGCCCAGGGCGCGGGCTGCACCAGTCCGTCCGGGGTGAGGAAGAACTTGAGCTTCTGCCCGAGGGAGAAGTAGGCCCGGCCGGAGAAGCCGCGGGGGAACTGGATCGTGGTGCTGCCGCCGTTGCCGGGGCCCGGTATGGAGACGTCCGGCGCGGGTGACGGCGGGAGCTGCCCGCCGGTCCACGGCACGAAGGTGCCGCCGGAGGTGACGTAGCCGAGTCGGCCGGAGGACAGCTGGACGCCGATGACGTAGAGGTGGACCGGGTCGCTGCGGCCGGTGGTGTTGGTGACGGTGACCGGCAGCAACGCCGGTCCGACCGCCTGGGCGGGCGTGGCGACGACGGCGCCGGTGAGCCCGGCGAGCAGGGCGGACGCGGCGGCGAGCAGCCTTCTTCGGAGACGCATGGGGACACCTCGCGGGAGACGGGGGGACGGGAGAGCGCTCTCTCAGCAGGGTCCAATTGTTAATATTGTTTGTCAATAGGTGGTTGCCTATGGATCAGGGCCACGGCGAAGGTCACCGGTTGATTAAGATCCACTACGGAACAGTCGACTGTGGATTGGGTAGGTAGGTACATGAAACGCATGCTTTCGGCGCTGACGGCGCTGGTGACCGTCGCGGCGGGCCTGACTGTCGGCGCCCCCGCCGCCCAGGCGGCCGGCTCCTGCTCGGGGACCATCACCTACAGCCAGGTGCAGTCGTCCGGGCTCGGTGAACTGGTGATCTACTACAACAGCAGCAACGGGGGCACCAACAGCGCCTGCTTCTACCACCGCGGCGCGGCGTACGGGAGGTCGGCGCCGACCTTCGTGCAGATCTACCGCTGCGCGGAGCGGTCGGGCGAGGGCGCGCACTGCACCCGGTCGGGCGGCGCGGACACCAATTCCGGTGACTTCAGCTATTACGCCGGCCCGGTCGCCGTCACCGGTACGGCGAACTACTGCGTCGAGGCGGTCGGCTACATCGGATGGGCCGGTGAGCGCCACCAGATCTACAGCCGCCGCCAGGGCTGCTGAAACCGCTCCCCTTCCCCGGACCGGGGCCGGCGCACGATGAGCGCCGGCTCCCCGGCCGGGCCGGGTCAGACGGCCAGCGCGCGGCGGCACCTGGTGAGTTCCGCGCGCAGATCCCGGCGCAGGGCGCGGTCCAGGCCGGGCTGGGCGAGCGCCTGGGCGAAGTCGCGGGCCGCCTCGTCCCACCGGCCCAGCCGGGCCAGGGCCGTACCCCGGTTGTAGCGCGGCACGGGGGCCTCCGACAGCGCCACCGCCCGGTCCAGGTCGGCGAGCGCGGCGGCCACGTCGCCGCGCTCGAACCGGGTGGCGGCCCGGTTCGTCCACGCCTCCACCAGTTCGGGGTCCCCGTTCAGGGCCCGGGTGAGCAGTTCGTCGGCCTCGGCGGGCCGGCCGCGCTCGGCGAGGACCAGGCCCAGGGTGCACAGCAGCGCGGGCTCCTGCGGAGCGCCGGCCAGCCCGGCCCGCGCACCCGCCTCGGCGGCATCCAGCGCGCCGCGCTCCACGTGCAGGTTGACCAGGGCGATCCGGGCGTCGAGGTGCCCCGGTTCGATGGCGAGCACCCGCTCCAGGTCGGCGCGAGCCCGCTCGGGGCGGCCCCGCTCCTGCTGGAGCACGGCCCGGTTGTAGTACGCCTCGGGCAGATGCGGTCCCAGCCGGATGGCGGCGTCGTAGTCCCTGATCGCGGCTCGGGTCCGGCCCGCCGCCCGGTGGAGGGCGGCGCGGTCCACGTAGTACTCGCAGTTGTCGGGGTCGTGGGCGATCACGGTGTCCAGATCGGCCAGCGCCCGCGCCGGGTCGCCCAGCGCGAGGTGAACCTGCGCCCGGTTGTGGCGCAGCCGGGCCAGGTCCTGCGGGCGTTCGCCGGGGCCGAGCGCGGCCGTCAGCCGGGTCAGCCCGTCGTCGACGAGCCGCAGCGCGCGGTCGGGCCGGCCTGCCCGGCTGTCCAGCAGCGCCAGGCCCTGCTCGTAGAAGACCGTCGACAGCAGCCGCCGGCGTGGGTCGGCCAGTTCGGCGGCGAGGCGCAGCGCCACCTCCAGCCAGTGCCGGGCCAGCGCCGGGTCCTGGTCGGCCGGCGGCAGGTGCCGGGCGTGCAGCATGGCGGTGGCGTACGCCGCCGACATAGTGATCTTCGGGTCGTCGGTGACGGCCCGCGCCTCGTCGTAGAGGTCGAGCGCCTCGGCGGCCCGGTTCAGAGCCGCCAGGGCGGTGGCCAGGCCGGTGGTGAACGCCCACCAGTGCCGCAGGTCGCCGTCGGGGGTGACCGCCGCCCGCCCGCGCCGGGCGACCCGGGCCGCGTGGTGGTAGTAGCCGCGGGCCAGGCTGTCGCCCAGGGCCCGTCGCAGCGCCTGCGGGGTGCGCTCGTCGGGCGCCGGATCGGGGGCACCGTCGTCGCGCAGGTCGAGGCGCACCGGGGCCGGCCCGAGCCGGCGGGCCAGCGCGTCCAGCAGTTCGGCTGTCGTCTCGTCGGCGCCGGCGACGTGATCGAACCGGACGGTCACGGGCCGCCGGAGCGTGCCGGCCCAGGCCGCCACCAGCTCCGCCGCGCCATAGGCCAGGCAGGCGGTACGGCGGGCGGGGTGGAAGCGGATCGGCTCCTCCTCGGCGGCCGGCCGGGCCGCCGGGTCGAGCTGGGGGGCGATCGCGTGCAGTTCGACCGCGTGCCGGGCCGCCAGGCGGGGCCGGTCGGCGGCGACCCGGCCGAGGAAGGCCGAGACCCCGGCGTACGGCCCGTGGTCGCGGTGGCAGTCGTAGCGCTCCGCCCCGTCCGTCACCGCAGGGCCCACCGCCGCAGGGGCGGGCGCCCGGGAGCGCCCGCCGGGCCGGCAGTTACCAGCACCACTCGATCCACAGGCGGCGTGCGCCGGACACCAGGCGGAGTGCAGTCGTGCGACGGATGGTCATCGTCCTCATAGGAACCTCCGATGTGATGCACCTCAGGGCTGGCCCAGAGCGTAATGCCAGTCGATGGAAATAAGAAGGGTTCTCGCGATTCGCGGCGGGCTGATCGCACCGCCACGCCGAACGCCGCCGTCGCGGCGCCGGCCATTCCGCTGCCGAGCAGGCGTACGACGGTCAGCGCGACAGCATCCGGCGGACCCGGCGGCCCACCGCTTGCTTGACCTGGTCGCGCAGTGGCTGCGCGCGGCGTGCCGTGAGCTTCTGCTGCAGCGTCCGGTTCTCGTCCCGCAGCCATTGGATGCGCGTCAGCAGTTCCTCGGCCGTGTAGGCGGAGGCCGGCCGGACCGCCGGCGGGTAGACGGTTCGGCGGACCTGCTCGTCGAAGCGGGTGGCGCTGTCCCCGTCGGCGAACGACAGGCCGAGGTCGTGCTTGGCGAGGAACGCGGTGATCCGCGCGAAGCGCTCCTTGTGGCCCTCGTTCAGGGCCGTGTAGTCGGCTTCCTCGTAGAGTCGGGCGGCGTCGACGTCGGCCGGCACGTCGCGCATCAACCGGTGCGGGATGTCGAAGTAGCGGGCCAGTTCCAGGGTGCGCGAGTCGTGTGCGAGGAGATACCCGGGAGTGCCGGAGATCAGCGCCGTGATGGTGCCGTGGATCCGGGTGCCGAAGGCGAAGTCGAATCCGGAGAGATACTCCATCCAGGGCCACGGGTCCATGAACATCCGCACCTTGTCCTCGACGAAGAGCGGGTGTGAGGTGTGGATCGGCATGTCGTCGGTCTTGCCGCGCAACTTCGGTGCGTCGCCGTAGAGCAGGGTGCCGAGGGTGTACAGGCCCTGCGCCACGTAGCGCAGATTCGGGTAGCGCTGGTGGTGGTGCTGGACGATCGGGGCCAACGCGCGGACGTACGGCGAGATGACGAACGCGAGCCGATCCTCGGTGTCCAGGGTGGCCTTCGCCTTCTCGACCCGGAGGCTGTCGCCGTGCAGGAACATCGACGGACAGCCGATCTGCTCGACGGCGGAGAAGCCCAGCGTCCGCAGGTAGTTCTCGCTGATCTCGCCGCGTACGCCGATGCTGTGCGATCGGTCCAGCACCGCCCGGCAGAACGCCTTCACCGGCTCGTCGATCGGACGCAGGTACTCCCGGTCGCCGTCCACGTCGGTCTGCGCCCCGACCCCGAGCACCACCACCGGGATCTTGAGCCGCTCGATCAGCCGGGTCATCGACGTCAACCGGTTCACGTAGTCGTGTCGGAACGCGTTCGCCAGCGGGATCACGAAGACGTCGTACTTCTCGTTGATCTCGTCGGCATCGCGCGGGTCCGTCCGGAACCGCGACGGGGTGATCTCCGCCGTCGAGGTGGACAGCAGCTTGTGCGCGGCGTGGCTGAAGACCAGGTTGCCGCTGTTCTTGCCGATCCAGTCCCGCTCGTAGGTCTCCTCGGCGGTGACGACGTCGAACGGGCCCTTGCGGGCTCGCAGCAGGATCCGCTGGTGCATCCGGGGTGTCCACCCTTCGTCCCGGACGCCACGGCGCCCGGCGAGGCCGAAGCGGCGCGACCGGCCGGGCACGGCCCCGTTCCGTGCAGGAACCGAAATCCTACGCCCTGACACGGAGAGGTGCCGTCAGACCTACACCGGGTCGGGTCAGGCGGCGTGGACCGCTGTGGTGTCCGCTGCGGGCCGGCCGTAGCGGCGACGCAGTCGGGCCTCGGCGCGGGGGTTGCGATTGGCGAGGTTCAGGTCGCCGCCGTAGTGCGCCAGAACCCGTGGGTTCATCACCCGGTACCACAGCGGCGGAACGAGAGCCAGCATCACCATCGAGGCGTAGCCTCCGGGCAGTCGCGGCGAGACGTCGAAGCTGCGCAGCGTCTGGTAGCGGCGCAGCGGGTTGGCGTGGTGGTCGCTGTGGCGTTGTAGCTGGAAGAGGAACACGTTGGTGACGATGCGGTCGCTGTTCCAGCTGTGCCGTGGGTCGACCTTCTCGAAGCGGCCGGTGGCGGTGCGCCGACGGCACAATCCGTAGTGCTCGAGGTAGTTGACCGCTTCCAGCAGCGAGAAGCCGACGATCGCCTGCAGGAACAGGAAGGGCACGAGCCGCCACCCGAACACAGCGATCAGCAGGGCGAAGAGCACGACGGTCATGAGCCCGGCGTTGAGCAGGTTGTTACGCAGCGTCCACGGGCTCCTGTGCCGCAGCCGGAAGCGGCCGATCTCCAGCCGCCACGCCGAGATGAGGCTGCCCCAGACCGTACGCGGCCAGAACGAGTAGAAGCTCTCCCCCAGCCTGGCGCTGGCCGGGTCCTCCGGTGTGGCGACACGGACATGGTGCCCGCGGTTGTGCTCGACGTAGAAGTGGCCGTACCCGGTGGGCGCGAGGGCGATCTTCGACAACCACCGCTCGACCGTTTCGCGCTTGTGGCCGAGCTCGTGTGCGGTGTTGATGGCCAGTCCGTTGACGATCCCGATGGTGGCGACCAGGCCGGCGGCACCGGCGGCACCGAGGCCGCCACGCGTCCAGACCCATGCTCCGAGCAGCAGGGCGGCGTACTGCACCGGCAGGAACAGGAACGTGATCCGGCGGTAGTAACGGACCTCCTGCAACCGCCGGGCGATGTCGTCGGGCGGGTTCTCTCCGTCGTCACCGAGCAGCACGTCGATGATCGGGATGAGTCCGAAGACCACCGCCGGGGTGAGCCACCAGGCAGCGGGTCCGGCGCCGGCCTGCCACAACGCGTACGCCAGAAACGGCAGCACCGGCACGAGGAGAGCCAGTGGCCACAGGTGCTTCTTGCCGTCACGCCAACCGGCGGCTGGAGCATCGATCGAGGTCTGCATGTACCGCCTCCGGAGTGTCGAGCGCTGCGTCGACTGTCACACGGACAACCACGCTTGACAATATCCGGCTCTGCGTCAATTGAGTAGACACGCAAGGCATGTGTGTCTACTCGATAGACTCGGCGCACCATGGCCGCCTCTCCGCCTTATCGCCACACCGCGCGCCGGCACCTGCGTGACACGGTCATCACGGCCGGCCGCGACCTGGCGATCGACCGCGGCTGGGACGCGGTACGAATGGCCGACGTGGCGGCCCGCGTGGGCGTGAGCAGGCAGACGCTCTACAACGAGTTCACCAACAAGGCCGGACTGGGCGAAGCCATCGCACACCGCGAGATCGACCGGTTCATGGACGGTGTGCGGGAGGCGTTGTCCGCCCACGGCGGCGACGTGCGAGCCGCCGTCCATGCCGCAGTCACGTTCGTGTTGACGCAGGCCGGCACCGACCCGCTGGTCAAAGCCGTCCTCAACAGTGCCCGGGGCACCGACGCCCTGCTCCCCTACCTGACCACCCGCGCCGACCTGGCCCTGGCCGCCGCCGTCACGGTGCTGAGGGAGTGGGCGGACACGCACCTGCCCCGGGTGCCGCCCGATGACGTCACCGTCGGCGCCGAATCCCTCGCACGACTGGTCGTCAGCCACATCGTGCTGCCGACGGCGCCCGTCGACAACACCGCCGACACCCTCGCCGAACTGGCACAACGCTTCCTGGACCCGCCGCGCGCGTGAACGAGCGCATCAGCTGGGATGCGGGCGTCGGCCGGGTGCGTACAGCGGCGGACGACCGGACGTGCCCGAGGGCCTCCTCGGCCGAGTCCGGCCGCCACGGCGGGGCGGCGGTCGCCACCCCGCCCGGACGCGACTCGCCCCCTTCAGGTCACCGGGCCCGCCGGTCGATCGGCGCCGAAGTACTCGGGCCGGCTCACCCAGGCCTCACTGACGAACATGACGCCGGGCCGGTGGGCCAGGATGTCGCGCAGGCCGACGACGACCGGCTCGGCCCGCTCGAGCGGCAGCACGGCGATCACCATGACGAGTCCGGCCCGGTCGTTGAAGAGCAGCCGGCCCTCGTGGGTGCCGTGGTGGCCGAAGCCGGAGACCCCGCTGAGGCTGGTCCAACCGCTCACGCCGGAGGCGTGCAGCAGCGTCCGGACGGCGTCGACGTCGTCGGCGCGGGTCACGACCTCCACCTTGACCATGCGCGTCAGTCCGAGCTCGTTCATACGCTGTACTCCTTCTCTGGGCCGAGGGCCGGGAGCGGCGTGGTGCGCCGGGATCCGCCCGGGTCACTCCATTCGCCGGTACGGGGGTCGATGACGGTCAGGGACATCCAGCCGCCGTCGATCAGCTGGCGCAGGGCCGGGTTGCGGCCGAGCACGGTGTCGACGAGGTGGTGCGGGGCGTGGACCACGGCGAGCAGCCGCAGCGGGTCGTGCGCCGGCCGTGTCCCGTCGTCGACGGACTGCAGCGGCAGCCCGACACGCAGGTCGCCACCGGATCCGGAGAGGACGCCGAGCGCGTCGCCGAGGACGGTGTGCACGGTCTTGGTGCCGGCACCGAGGCGGTGCGGATCCACCGTGGAGAAGTAGTACTGGAGGTTGATCCAGGACGCCACGACGAGCGGGCCCGTCATGATCGTCTCCAGCGCGACCGCGTCCGGATCCGCGGTCCAGTCGTAGGAGTGCAGGAACGTGCGGCAGCCGAGATCGCGCCCGGCGCTCAGCTCGCGCGGCGCGGCGATGAACGCGGCGTTGCCGGCCAGCGCCCACTCCGGCCGCACCTGGGCCCAGTCCGAGGCGCGGCCGGGCAGGTGGCGGGAGCCCGGCCGGCCGGGCAGCCGGGTGGCCCGTTCCGCGCGCAGACCCGCTCCCGCCTCGGCGAGCCGGCGCGTCAGGTCGTCGACGTGCGGGCGCAGCCGGACGGGGACGGTGTCGACATCGAACAGGCGCACCTCGTCAGTGACGGTGTCGTGCTCGCCGGCCAGGACGTGGGTGTCGGCGGGCAGGTGGATCCCCCGGGCGACCAGCGCCTCGCGGATCTCGGGCCGGTTGAGCAGCGCGGCGACCAGCCGGGCGCTGACCCCGCCCCGGTTGCCGCCGCAGGCGCCGCAGTCGAGCGCGGCCGCGTAGGGGTTGTTGGTGCTGGTGGCCCCGTGCCCGCAGAGCAGCACCAGCGGGGCGAAGCCGGTCGTCAGCCCGACGGTGCGCAGCGTCGCCTCCGCGTAGTAGACCTGCTCGTCGAGGGTCAGGGCGGCGGCGAGGTCGGCCACCGTCGGCGCGGTGTCGTCGGCGGGTGGCGCGAACCGGCCCGGCGCCACGGCGCGCACCGCCAGGGCGGCGGTGGCGAGCACGCCGGCGACCTCCACGAAGGCGAACGCGCCGACCGGGTCGGCCTTGGCCGAGGCGAACGCCCGGCGCCACGCCTGCCGGGCCCGCCGGCGGCGTACCCGCGTGGCGTCGGCGGTCTCCCCGACGGTGGCCACCGGTCGCATGAGCACCGGGCAGCGGTCCCGGCCCCGGGCGGCATCGGCCGCCACGGTGCGCACGGGTAGGCCGAAGAAGCCGGCGAAGCCGTAGGTGTCCACCGGCCCGGCCGCCTCCAGGTGCCGGCGCAGGCCCTCGCTGCGCACGTCGATGCAGAACACCGCCTGGGCGAGCGAAGTGACGCGGGCGGCGCGGCGTGGGCGCGGCCGCGCCCCGTGGTCCAGCCGGTTCCGCAGCCGACGCCGGTATGCGTGCTCCGCGGCGGCGAGCCACACCTCGGCCTGCCGCGCCGGGGACAGCTCGGCCACCACGTCGCGCACCACCGCCACCGTCTCCTCGGGCAGCAGCGCCAGGGCCGGCGCGTCGACGCCGAGCGCCGCGACCAGCCGGGCGAGAGCCGCCGGCTCGTCCGTCCCCGGCGCACCGGCGGCCGGTACGGTCCCCGCCGTCCCGGCGGTGGGCGTCGACACGGCGGTCGACGTCGCGGCGGTGGGGGTCGTCGCGGCGGTCACCGCTTGGAGCGTCGGCGGGACGCCGAGGTGGCGGTGGGTGGCGGTGCCGGCCAGCGCCAGCTCGTAGCTGAGCCGGACCGCGAGCAGGTCCAGCGGGGTCAGGTCCGGTCGCTCACCGGGACGCGTCTGAGACCAGCGGGCGTAGCCGGCCCAGCCCGGCAACCGGAGCAGGGACCGGGTGAGATACGCCGGCCAGGCCGCCGGCGCCACGCCGAGGGCGCGCAGGAGCAGGGCGACTGCCCGCTCGGGCTCGGCGGGCAGCGCGGCGACGAGTGCCCGCAGGCCGCTGACGCCCGCACGGTCGACGCCGGCCACCCGCCGCCAGCGCGCCCAGCAGCTCTCGTCGGCCGGGCCGGGAACCGGCCAGCGGGCGGCCGGACGGCCGCAGTGCGCCGCGCACCAGCCGGCCACCAGCTCGTCGACGTCGGCGCCGATCCGGGTACCCATGACCCGGTCGAGCAACTCGGCCAGGGTGAGCGGGTCCGGGTCGGCCTCGACGGCGGGCCGGGTCACCGCGAGCCGGCGCCGCGCCACGGTGAGCAGGTCGGGTGGCGGGGGCGGTCCGTCGTGCACCGGGTGGGCCAGTGCAGCGACCTGGAGGTCCGCGGCCGTGATCGACCGTCCGCCGAGCGTGACCGGCGCCGAGGCCGCCGGGGGGAGCACCGCGGTCAGGTCGGCCGGCTCGATCTCGCCGTCGCGCAGCCGCCGCCGGTACTCGTCGGCCGGCAGGTGGGTCCGCGCGCCGCCGAGCGCCCGCAGCTCGGCAGTGGCCCGCGCGAACGGCACCCGCTCCCGGCCGGCGAGCGGGTTGACCGCCACGAGCGTGTCCAGCGGCCAGACCGCGGCGACGTGGTCACCGGCAGCGGCCAGCGCGGCGACGACCCGGGCGGCGTCCGACCGGTCGGACGCGTCGCGGCGGCGTACGGCGGTCACGGCCCAGGCGGCCGGCTCCCCCGCCGCCACGCCGGCGGAGCGGCGCCACCACGCGCCGGCGCCGTCACGCCAGGCCCACCACCACAGCGCGGCGCCGTGCCGGCGCACCAGGAACGCGCCGGCGACGGCCACCAGGGCCAGCGTGACCGCCGCGACGCCCACCCCGGCGTCCGTCACCGAGGTCGGCAGCCCCAGCCACCGGGCGACGGCCCGACCGGCGACCAGGTAGCCGCCGGCCAGCGCGCCCGCCGCGAGGGTGATCGCGACGGCGGTCCGCGCCGGCACCTCGCGGTCCGCGAGCGCCGACCGCACCGCGGTCAGCGCGGCCGCACCGGCCAGGACGGCGCTGAGCAGGCCGCTCGGGCTGGCGCCGAGCGACAGCTCGGTGAGCGCCACGGCGGCGAGCACCGCCGCGCCGGCCAGCGCCACGGTCCGGGTCCGGGGCGGGCCGACCGGGCGGGGCGCGGCCGCGGTCCGCGCCTGGGCCTGGAGCGCGCCGCCGGCGGACAGGAACGCGTACGCCTTGTAGACCGCGTGCCCGACCAGGTGCACGGCGGCCAGGCCGAACGCGCCGAGCCCGCACTGGGCGAGCATGAAGCCCATCTGCGCGACAGTGGACCGGGCGAGGGTGCCCTTGACGTCGGTGCGCACCGCGGCGAACACCGTCCCGGACACCGCGGTCACGAGGCCGGTCAGCACCATCGCCGGCATCACGCCGGGTGCGGCGACCACCACCGGCGCCAGTGTGATCATCAGGAAGCCGGCGACGTTGACCATGCCTGCGTGCAGGAAGGCGGAGACCGGGGTCGGGGCGTCCAGGGTGTACGGCAGCCAGCGGTGCGCCGGCACCTGGGCCGATCGCACCGCGCCGGCCACCAGCAGCAGCCCGCCGACGGCGGCCAGGAGCCAGCCGGGCCGGTCGCCGGCGGCCGCCCGGACCGCGTCCAGGTCGGCGTCGCCCGTCGGCGCGACCAGCAGCGCCAGGCCGGCGACCAGGGCCACGTCGCCGACGAGGAACACCGCCCGGGTACGGCGCACCGCCGTCCGTACCCGGGGCTGCTCCCGGTAGTAGCCGATGAGCCCGATGAGCAGGTGCCCGGCCGCGATCCAGCCGACGGCCAGTTGCACGAGGCTGGGCGCGGTGGTCATCACCAGGGTCGCCGTGGTGGCCGCCGCGATCCGGGCCTGCAGGGCGCGGGCGCCCGGCTCGCCGTCGAGATAGCGGCGCGCGTAGCCGGCGACGACGGCGGCGAGCCCGCAGACGAGGAGCGCGAACAGCGCGGTGAACCGGTCGAGCCGGATCCCCACGGAGAACGCCGGCCCGGGTGGGTCGAGCCGGAGCAGGAGCGCCGGGACCACCGGGTCGTACGCGACCCGGGCCAGCAGCGCGGCGGCCGCGGCGGCGGTGAGAGCGAGCAGCGCCCCCACCACCCGGGCGGCTCGACGGGGATCGGGTACCGCCAGCGCGCACAGCGCCGCCGATGCGGGCCCGGCCAGGACTCCCAGAACCAGTGCGACGGACATCGTCACCTCCTCAGACATGCGCACTGTATTACACGATTCGTAATTCGTGTATCGTGAGACGCACGACAGTGGCTCGGCACGAGGAGGAGCGATGGACGCGACCGGATCCCCGTCGCAGGTGTGGCAGACCAGCCCGAGCTTCGCCCTCGCCCGGCTACGCGCCGGGCACCACCGGTTCCGGGCCGGCGGCCTTCCCGTCCCGTCGGCCGGCGCGACACCGGTGGCCGCGGTCCTGTCGTGCGCCGACCCGCAGCCCGAGGCCGTGACCGTGTTCGGCGGCGTCGACGTCTACGCGGTCCGCACCGCCGGCCTGCAGGTCGGCCCGGCCGCGCTGGGCAGTCTGGAGTACGCGGTCGCGTGCCTCGGCGCACCCCTGCTGGTCGTGCTGGGCCACGCCTCCTGCTCCCTGCCGGGCGGCAGCGGGCCGGACCGGGTACGCGCCACGCTCACCGCCCTGCGCCGCCGGTCCCCCCTGCTCGACCAGGCCGTCCGCTCCGGCCGCTGCGGCATCCACGGCATGATCTGGCACGACGCGGACCGCCTCCTCAACGAGGTGCGGCCCGTGCTGCCACCGCCGGCCCGGCGGGCCTGCCGCCTGCGGCCACCGAACAACGCGTCGATGCGGTCGCACTGAGTGGGGCGACGCCTCATCAGGGGTTGCACACCGGGCACGCACCGGGGTCCGCGGCGCCGCCCACGGGCCGGCGCGAGCGGTACGCGCACCTGCCGCATCCCGAGACCAGCAGCGCGTGGTGGGCGGTGGGCGTGCCGCAGTCGCGGCAGGGCAGTCCCGGCTCGGTGCCGACCAGGCCGAATCCCGGCGCCGCACAGGCGGGACAGGGTGTGGCGAGACGCCGGGCCAACCGGTCGGCGGCGGCGGCGATGACCCGCATCCGGGTCGGATTGACGTGGGCCCGCAGGTCCGCGCCGAGCACGGCGGTGCCGTCGGCGGAGTCGAGGGCGGCCCGCCGGACGGCGACGAGGACGTCGGCGAGCCGGCGGAGTCCCTTGACCGGCCGACCGGGCCCGGCCGCGGGCCGGACGACGACCGCGTGGTGCGGGAACCCGGCCCGGCGCAGGAACGCGAGCACGGCGCCGCGGTCCCGACCGTCGGTGACCACCTGGCCGTGGTTGGTCTCGACGCTCAGAGCGCTCTCCACCAGGGTCAGACCCGACCGGTCGTCGACGAGCGCCACGTACTCCACGTCGGCAGGAGTCCAGGGAGCCGCCGGGTGCGGGCCGAACGCCCCTTCGCCGGCCAGCCCGACCACGGACCCGGTCGCGGCCATCCCGAGCCGGGCCTTGCGCACCACGGTCTCCCGCGCCGAGCCGACCCGCCGCACCTCGCCGGTGAACGTACCGAGCGCGTCGGTGTCCACCGGCGCCACCCGCACACTCATCCCGAGCCGTCGTCGCAGCAGCGGACGCAGCGCCCACTGTTTGCCGTGCATGGTGGCCAGGCAGGCCACCACGCCATGGAACGGTGACGCCTCCACACCACCGATCCTACCCGAGATAAGAAGTAGGATTCCGGAATTCGGTTACGTATCGGAGTGGTCGCCCGGGCTGTGGTGTCATCGTGGTGACGTAGCGGTACCGGTCGCCGGCGGCGCCCGGGTGGTCGAGGTCGATCGGGATCCACTGGGCGTCGGCCGCCCCGCAGGTCCGGTAAAGGCCGGCGTAGCAGCCGCCGTTGTTGCAGTCCGGAGTGCCGGCGTCGGATCCTCGGCCCGCACCGCGCGGCGGCGGTGACGATGCCGATCCGGGTCCGGCCGGGGCCACCGGCCAGCCGCATGAGAATCAGGTGATCCTGCGCGACCAGGGGCCGGTCCGACATCCGCTCATGTCCGGTCCTCGTAGCGCTTCCCCGCCCGGTGCGGACGCCTTGACCGCTGGCGTTCTCGCCCTCGCCGCCTGCGGCGCCGCGCCGCGGGTATCGGCCGCTCGGCGTGGTCAGAGGCCGGCGGCGGCGTCGTACCGGCGCCGCAGGTCGGCCATCTCCGACGGGGGCAACGCCTCCCTGAGTGCCAGGACCTCGTACTTGTCGGGGAACATCTCCCGTAGCCGGTCGACGAACCTGACGTCGGCGGTCGCCTCGACCACCTTGATGCCGGGAGGTCGGGTGGTCATGTCCATGATCACCGGGCCGACGAGTTTGACCGCCCCGTCCCAGTGGCGCTTCTGTTCGGCGACGCCGCAGAGGTGGAAGCCGTAGACCGTCCGGACGTCGGCCAGGGTGGCGGCCCCGGTGGGCTCGTGGCCGTAGACATGGACTCCGCAGACGACCGCCGGCGCGGCCTGCTCTCCGGCCGGCACCCGCGGGGCGGTGTGCCCGGCGTGCTGGTGATGTCCCGGGTCCGCCTGCTCGAGGGTCGTACGCATCCGGGCCAGGATCTGCCGGCGGAGATCTGCCGGGTCCGCCCTCGGGGTGGTCGAGGTGACCACGGCGGCCACACCGATCGACGCGGCCAGCAGGCACACCTCGATCCACACGACGGGGCTCCGGTACCAGCCGCCGACGCCTACCCGGGTAGCCATGATCGTTCTTCACCTCGTCGCGGTTCCTGATGGTGGCGGAGGGCACCGACGGTGGGGTGGCGCGTGCCGCGCCACCCCACCGCAGATGCTGTTACCGAGCGGTGCAGGTGAGGGTGGGTGTGGAGTTGGTGCCGTTCCAGGAGGCGTTGAAGCCGAAGCTGGTGGAGCCGTTGGCGCTCAGGGAACCGTTGTAACCGACGTTCGACGCGGTGACCGACGAACCGCTCGAGGTGACCGTCGCGTTCCAGGCGTTGGTGATGCTCTGGCCGTTGGGCCAGGTCCATGCCACCGTCCATCCGGAGATGGCGGCGTTGCCCGCCCGGACGGTGACCTCGGCGCCGAATCCACCGGACCACTCGCTGGTCTTGCGGTAGGTGGCGGTGCAGGCACCGTTTCCGGCCGGCGGCGGCGTGGTGGGC